>JAAOZN010000031.1 GCA_011605775.1 Nitrososphaerota archaeon
ATGTTTGTAGTGACTGAATACGGTGTGGCGAAGCTAAAGGGCAAAAGTGTTAGAGAGCGGGCTCGAGAGTTGATCAAGATAGCGCATCCAGATTTTGCTGATCAGCTGAGTAAGGAGGCGCAGAAGCTAGGGTTTATCTGAAAAGGTGTGTAACGTTGCGTAACGTTGTGGTGATAGGGGTTGGTCAAAGCCAGTTCGGCAATAGGTTTGATGTAAGGATAGATGAACTCGCACTTGAATCGGTTAAAGAAGCATTAGATGACGCTAACCTCGAGGCTAAGGACATAGAGTATATGGTTGTGGGATGCGCTGGTGTTTGGAGCGCTGAGGACTCGCCTGCGGTCGTCTGCTCAGATTACTGCGGTATGCTTCCGAAGGGCAGCATGCGTGTAGAGGCTATGTGCGCCACAGGAAGCGCAGCAACCTTTGTCGGCTACAACGTTGTTGCCAGCGGCTTCGCCGATCTAGTGTTGGTCGTTGGGGTTGAGAAAATGCATGAATTGCCGACCCTTTTGCAAGTAGAGCGTATGGGTAGAGGTGGAAGCTTCCTTTGGGAATTTGAGAACTTTGGACTTACCTTCCCTGGCTATTACGCGTTATATGCTACGCGTTATATGTGGAAGTATGGCTTAAAAGAGGAGGATCTCGCTGAAGTCGCTGTAAAGAACCATTATTACGGTGCCATGAACCCTAAAGCCCAGTTTAGAAAAGCGATAACTGTAGATACTGTTATGCAGTCAAGGTATGTTGCGTGGCCGCTAAAACTCTTCGACTGCTGTCCATTGACAGATGGCTCTAGTGCGCTAATACTCGCTTCTGAAGATAAGGCTAAGGAGCTCACGGACACACGTGTGTGGATAACCGCCATAGGATCATCAACAGCATCAAGCGCATTAGTTTCACGAGGTCTTGACTTCTGCGGCCTAGAGAGCGCTGTGGAAGCAGCAAAGCAGGCGTATAAGAAGGCTGGCATAGACCCTGATGAGCCAGCCAAATATTTTGATTTGGCAAACGTACATGATTGCTTTACAATCGCTGAAATCCTAGCTTACGAAGATCTGGGCTTCTGCAAGAGAGGAGAAGGTGTAAGACTCATTAGGGAAAAACAGACCTATAACGGTGGTCTAATTCCAGTAAACCTCGACGGTGGTTTAAAGTCCAAGGGTCATCCTATTGGTGCGACTGGTTGCTCGATGATTTACACCTTAACGAAGCAGCTTCGCCAAGAATATGGCAAATACGCCAGTCCATCGGCGCAAGCTGACATCCGAAAAGGAAGAGCCTTAGCCCATAACGTCGGCGGCTCAGGTCAATACGCATATGTAACAATTCTCTCTCTCGAAAAGCCGCAAAGGTGATAGTGATGTCAGACCTATTTGATAAAGCCAAAGAGAGCATAAAGAAAGATGGTCTGCCCATTGTTGAGGAGGAGAGGTCGCGTCTACCCTTGTATATCAGTCTACGCGAATTTCCACTTAGGTATCAGCTTGGAGTATCTAAGCTTCAGAAGTTCTTTGAAGGGCTTAAAGAAGGCAAAGTCTACGCAACTCAATGCAACGTTTGCCGAAATAAGTTCTTTCCACCACGCGCAGATTGCCCAAAATGCTTAACCACAAACGTAAATTGGATGCCCTTGGACCCTGAAGGCCAGCTTTTAACATATACTGTTATTCGTGTTAAACCGTCATCTTTCGCACACTACAAAGATTACGTAGTGGGTATAGCGCAGCTTAAGGAAGGAATAAGGGTTCTAGCTTGGGTCAATGTAGACGACCCTGAGAAAATAAAGCCGAACATGAAGGTGTATCTAACAACCGCTAGAAGAGAGCCAGAAGGCTACATAACGTATGAACTGACACTTAAAGCACCGTCTTGAAAGAGATTAGCCAAGGTGTAAACCTTCCAAATTCCAAACCTCGCCGTGTAATTCAGTGTACCTCACCGTCATAGGATAACTTTTATCATGCACGAGATTAAAATCTTGTCTTGTATGCTAGATCTTGCATTTGTATATTTTTGCCCTTAGGTCTCCATGTGAGACCATTCTTGTTTCGGTGATCTCCAAACCGCATTCGCTCGCAGCTTCTTCAAATCTCTTATAGGCGCCGGAGATCAAGACCAAGGTTCCAATTTGTACCACCTTTTTTAGAGCCTTTATGAGACCAACATACAGCTTCTTTGGGCTTCCGCTTGGAATCATTCGAATTCCGTAGGGTGGGTTTACCACAACGTGAGTTACGGTTTCCTTTGGATAATCCTCTGGGATTGTAGCGTCTCCTTGAATGAACTTTATAGCCCTTAAGACGTCGGCTTTCTCTGCGTTTCTTATACCGCCCCGAAGGTGGTGTGCATACTTCTCCATGCCGAAGATCTTAAGGGAGCAACCTGTTTTTGCCTCGGCAAGAAGGTTTTCTCTTATCTCCTCAAACTCTTCTTTTGCGAAGCATTTGAGTCTTAAAAATGCAAAATCTCTTCTCAGATGGTTTGGTGGGATATTGTACGCTTTGAAAGCTGCTTCTATTGGTATGGTGGCTCCTCCGCACATCGGATCTATCAAGCCCTCTCCATTGGGCCATTCGGCTATTTCAAGCATCGCGGAAGCTATAGTGGGCTTTAGCGCAGCGGGGTGCTCATAGACTTTGTAGCCTCTTTTATGCAAGGATCTGCCTGTGGTGTTTACCCCTAAGACAAATTCGTCATCTCTCACTAGCGCGTATATTTCAACATCCGGCTCATCTAGGTCAACTTTAAGCCTAGTTCTATATGCTTCTTGATATGAATCTATTGCGGCTTGGCCCACAACCCTTGAAACATCCATGCTTGTGAAGTCATGTACACCTATCCTCTCACTTCTAACCGCGAAGGACTGGTCTTTGTCGATTATCCAACCGTAGTCAACACCCCTAGCAATCCTATATAGGTCATCGAGCTTAGCGAAGCGCTCTCTGCAGAGCGTAATGAAGATCTTGTTCAACATAGATGCTTTCAGATGTAGGAGGTAGATGCTCTTGACATGCGCTTGGAAGAAGACCTTCCCCACATCCGGAGCCGCGCTCTCTCCGGTAAGCCTCTCGATCTCGCGGCAAGCCAGATCTTCTAAACCCGGGCTGGTAGTTGCGAAAAACTCCACCCTACATATCACCCTGTGCCTGCATCGCTGACTGAGTGTCATACATTGTGTGGGATGCCCCCTTTTACAAGATGATTATTATAGCTATGCTGAAGCGCCTCTTATTTAGATAATGGATGAACATGTTTGGAGTAGTCTTTATTCGCATTCCCATAGCGAGGGTGTGACATAAGGTGGAAGATACCATAAGACTAGGTCTTAACGTCCCTCTTTTTGTAGCTGGCTAGATATCTATTGCTGCTGGGACTTTCTCTGGGATGGTTAGTGTTTTGGGGCTACGTTAAGAAATTAGGGATGAAGTTTGTAGGGTGGGTTTAGATTGATGAATGTTTTCCCCAGTGAAGTAGGCGTAGGTTATTGTGTCGTCTTCTCTTGGGCCTCTGTGGAGGGGAGCTCTGGGAAGCTCTCCTTCATCCTCTGCTCGGCTACCGCAGCGGCTTCTGCAAGGATCTTCTCCGCCTCCTCGTTCGCTGCCTCGAAGTTTAGTGTTAGTCCACCAAGCTGTCCAGCCTCAACCAAGATGTTGCTCAGCATACCGTTTATCTCGCCTAGCTCGCTTTCAGCCTCAGGCATAACATTAGCCAACCCAGATCTGATAGATCTGATGATACCTGCGGCTGGTGCTAGCACAACCGCCACATCACCCATATCTTCGACGGTCGTTAGTCTGAGCGAGATCTGTTCTAATGCGAGCTTAGCTTGGCTTACCAGCTTACTCATCTTCCTAACTTCAGCTAGCTCGTTAGAGAGGGCTGTTGCGAGCTGTGTTTCGTGGTTCTGCATAGCGGTTACAGATCTTCTAAAGATATCTTCATCTTTCCTCTTGAGCCTCGCTAATATTGAATCCATTTTCTGAATTTCGGCTTGAAGCTGCCTCCTCGCCCACTCAAGCTTGGGTTTAAGCGGAGTAGAGGGTTGGAACGCCTCTCTAAGTTTATCGGCAACAGTAGGTTGATCAGACTTAGCCCACTTCTTAGTGAACTCAGACATTCCCATTTACCTCTTATGCAAGCATCTCTCCTCAGACTTTAACGGCTACGCACCAAAAATAGTTGACCGCTCTGTCAGCTTGGTGCTCACCTTGTTCGATAAACGTAACTATCGGTTAGCAAGAGTTATATGTAAATCCACTTACAGTGGTGTGCAGAAAATCATGATAATCAGCGTTACACCAGACCTTGCCTTAGACGAAGGCTACAGCTACGCTGGAGGATTAGGCGTCCTTGAGGGTGACAAGTTCTATGCAGCGGCCAAGCTCAACCTACCCTACAAAGTTCTCACACTCTTCTACGACCAAGGCTATGTGGACTACGAGTTTGATAAGGAAGGGAACCCCATACCTAAGCCTCAGCAGCAGCCAGAATCGTTTCTAAAGAATCTTAAGGGAGGCGACATCTACACCATACAGCTAAAAAGCCAAGATGTCAAGGTCGATGCACTAAAGTATCGACAAGGCTGGGCTGAAGCGGTCTTCTTCAAACCAGTGGAACCAGATTGGGCACAACGCCTAACCGAGCGGCTCTACATCGAAAACAGCTTAGAAGAAAAGTTCCTAAAGTACACGCTGCTAGCCAAGGCTTCAGCGGAATACATTAAGAGCACCGTGGGCATAGAGAATGTGGAGTTCATCGATCTGCAGGAAAGCTATGCTTGCATGCTCCCACTCATACTTAAAATCCCCGGAAAGTATCGAGTCGTTATACATACCGCTGGACCTTGGGGTCACCCCGCCTTCCCAAGAAGCTTCTTTGAAAAAGAGTTCGGCTACTATTTCCTAAGCGAAAATGTATGTTTAACCGAGATAGGTCTAGCAGCTGCAAGCGAAGCCTTTGCAGTCTCAGCCAAACACTTCGAGCAGATGCTGAAGATCATACCTCACTTCACGGAGAAGCTTAGGTACGTTACCAATGGTGTTTGCGTTGAGCGTTGGATGAATCCTGAGCTGCTATTAGCTTTCAGCAAAGGCTACTTGAATCTAGCTGACTTCATGAAGATAAGGAAGGGTATCAGAGGTCGGTTCATAGAATACCTCCAGCGGTACAAGAACATTGATGTTAAAGATAGGATGCTTGTTGCTTGGTGTAGGAGGCTTACAGGCTACAAGAGGCCCGAGTTCGCTAAGAAGCTCGTCGAAGAAACATCAAGTAAAGATGTGGTCTTTGTGCTTGCCGGGAAGCCACACCCCCAAGATGGTGCTGGATTAGAATTTCTGAAGGCGTTCTATAAGCTTCATATGGAGAAAGAGAATGTCGTCTTCATACCCAACTACATGGTTCAAGACGCCAAGGAGATTCTCAAATCCGTAGATCTGCTGCTCTTTACCCCGGTTTACGGGTTAGAAGCTTGCGGCACAAGCTACATGAAAGCAGCAATAAACGGCGTGCCAACACTCTCAACAAGAGATGGAGGCATCGTTGAATTTGTTGTTGATGATGTTAACGGCTGGTTCTTTGATCGTATGCCCGAAGGGTTCGTCGAGCCCACTGCAGCACCTAAGCAGCCTGAAGGGTTAGAGTATGATTCGTTCAAGAAGAAATTCAGATACATCTTGGAGATCTACAAAGGTAACCCTGAAAGATACTACAAGGTCTCGCACAACGCCCTCTCAACATTCGTCATAAAGGCTAGTGTAGAGAGAGCTTTAAGTGAATACTACCCTAAAATAGCTAGGTGGTGAAGTTAGCATCTTATGCCGCTGAAGGTTAGTTTAAGTGTTGATGCGAGAGGCTTGAGCTGCCCCTATCCTGTAAAGAAGGCTGAAGAAGCCATACAGAAGGTGGAGGTAGGTGAGGTGGTTGAAATCATAACCACCGACCCTGGGTCTAAGATCGATATACCTGCCTGGGCTGAGAAGTGTGGACATAGGGTTGTTGAGGTAGTTGATCGTTGGCTTGAAATATACTTTTACGTGGAGAAGGGTTCTCTCAGCGAGCCGAAGGTGTAGCGTATGCGTCTAGGGTGAGTGTATATATCTACCTTAGCACCTCTAGCCCCGCAGACCAAGGTGACCCCGGTTCTCCACGCAGCGAATATACCGGAGTGAATAGGTTCTCTTATTGAGACAGAGATTGGTATGCCTACTCTGGCGCACTTTAATACAGCATCTGCGGGCTGACGACCAGTCGTCACAAGTATAGTCGAGTTGAAACCTATGCCCTTTAGGGCTGCCTGTCCAATTACCTTATCTATTGAGTTATGCCTACCCACATCCTCTGCATAGGCAACCAACCTCCCTCCTTCGAATAGCCCTGATGTGTGGACTGCCAAAAGATGCCCTCTAACGGAAAGTCTATTCAGCTCTCTAACCGCCCCAATTAGAGTGTCTAGGGTTATGGTGTAGTCTGATTTGACGTAGGGGTGGTCGATTTGATCTAATATGTGATAGAAGTCTTCGGTGCTGCCACAAGCTGAGGTTATGACCCTTAACCTACCGTATTCAGACACCCTCTCCGCAACATCATGCTCCGTTTCGACAGACACTCTACCGTCCAAGACGTCAATCGACTTCACTTCTTCTATCGAGCGTATGACCCCTTGGCCCAAAAGATGCCCTAGAGCGAGCTCCTTGAGTTGAATGGGTGTCGCGAAGAGTGTAACCAGTTCTACACCATTGACCACTAAAGTTACAGGCGCCTCTAATGCAACTTCAGCTTCACGAAGCTCCTCAACACCCCTAACGTAATCTAACCTTATGCACCTTGTCTTAGTAGTTGCTTGCAACGTTAGCCTATCATCCTCCATCAATTGTATAGGCTAACTTTAACGCATGCTGGTAATCCTCTACGGTGTTGATGTTAAGGAACGTTAGTAGCTCAGGGTCTAGGTTTCTTAGCTCATCTACATTCACGTAACGCACATTAGGTAAGTAATCCAATATAGAGAGGTTCTTGAATCTCCCAGCCTCCACACACCTACACGCTGCCTCTAGCGTTCGGGTCGTATAATACACAGCATGTAGCGGTTCCAGCATACCATTAGGCCAGATGGGTAAGGCGGCATCTGCTCCCTCAACCCTCTTAAAAAGCTCATCCACCACCTTAGGGTTCACAAAAGGTGCGTCACACGAAGTTATAAATGTGTATGGAGATTTGACAGGCTTTAAACCGCTACAAAACCCTACTAGAGGCGCTTGTATATCTACCTCGTCCTTAACTATTAGAGTCGACTCCGGGAGATGCTGCTTGTAAATCGCCTCGTTGTCCCCCTTATTTATTGCAACCACTACCTCATCTACGGCCTTAGCGAGTCTATAGGCAACTCTAGCAATAAGAGGTGTGCCTAGGAAGTCTAGGAACTGCTTCGGCTTACCCATACGTCTGCTCAAACCACCTGCCAATATAAGAGCAGCTCTCATCCCAACTTCTACTACGCCCTTTATGGTAAATAAACCCTTTATACCAAGATTAAAGAAGGTTGCTTAGCTAGCGGGGAAGCGTATGGATTACGATATTATCGTTGCAGGCGGAGGTGTAGCTGGCTTAACTACAGCCATTGCCGCTGCCAAGTATTCTAAGCAGAATCTACGCATACTTGTAGTCGATAGGAACTCGAGAGAGGAGGTTGGTAAGAAGAGCCCCAATGGGTGGATCTGTGGAGACGCGGTCAGTAAAAGGAGCTTAGAGTATGCAGCTTCAAATAGCGGTGTGGTTTTCAGCGAACCTGAAATAGAGCATAGGGTTAAGGGTGTGCTTCTCTTCTCACCAGACCGCGAAACCAGCGTGCTCTTCGAAGGCGAGGGCTATCTGCTTAACCGAAGACTCTTCTCCAAGAAGCAGATGCTTGAAGCGGAAAGGCTTGGGGTTGAGTTCCGATTCAACATAGTGGTCACTGGCTTACTTAGCGATAATGAGAGAGTTATTGGTGTGGTAGGAAGGGATGTGCATACCAACGCCAAGTTTACTGCCCGATGTAAGCTTGTGGTGGACGCAACCGGGGCATCCTCAAGGCTCAGAGCAAACCTTCCCATAAAATCGAAGGTTGAGCGTGAAATCGATAGAGACGACCTAGAGGCGACTGGAAGATACATCTACACCTTTACACCTAAAAAAGAGGATAGAACATACTTCGACCCAGAGTACTGTGTTATACACTTGGATCAAGACCTTGCTCCGGGCGGGTACTGCTGGACCTTCCCGAAAGGTGTAAACAAAGTAAACATAGGTCTTGGTGTACAGAAAAGGGCTTTAGATGAGAGGAATAAAAGGCTTGGCCGAATCGACACACTACAGAGCCTGATTGACAGCTATGTTAAGGGCAACAGCGTGTTAGGTGAACCCAGATTATCTCAAGACCCAAATGACCAAGGGAATACTTTTGGGAACTGGCAAGTGCCTGTAAGGAGGCAAAACGAATGCCTGGTTGCAAACGGCTACGCTCTGGTTGGTGATGCTGCGTGGATGCCTAGGCCGATAGATGCTGGTGGCATAGGGCCATCACTATATGGTGGCACAATATTGGCTAAGGTGGCTGTAGAGGCGGTAGAAGCCTCGGATACTTCTGAAGAGGGGCTGTGGCGCTACAACCTCGAGTACATGCGCATCTACGGGTATCAGATGGCTAGCTTCGAGGTTTTAAGAAGATATCTCCAGACATTACCCAATGATGACATAAATTACGGGATGAAGCATTTCCTCTCCAAAGACGACATAGAGCACATAACGAGAAGGGAGCATCCAGCCTTCAACAAAGTACAGCTCTTCAACCCGACGATGTGGCTTAGGATAATGCAGAGACCCAAGCTTGCGAAAGGACTTAAAACCGTATCCGAAACCAGCAGAAGGCTCATAAACCACAATCTAAACTACCCTGACAAACCGAGCAAATTTTACGAATGGCAGCGAGATCTACATACCCTCCTTAATCAAGCATATCAAGAACTAGGCTTAGTTAGGTAAGTTCAAGTCGTTCTTAATTTCTACAAATTATCAAATGCAACGACGTTAAGAGAGCTGCTTGAGAAGGTTGGGTTAGGTGGTGCTTCTGTGTTAATCTCCAGCGTTACTCGTATTTTTTGACAACCTTGCTTATCTCTATTCTTTGGGCGTATGCTAACTTCTGATTTCCTGTTTCACAAATATTATGTATGAAGTCAGGAAGCAGACTAAAACGAATGCTATTAACGCAATTATGTGTGGCCAAATTAGGTTTAGGCTCTGAAGTAAAGGTAGTGGGTTAGGTATCACATACTGTAGTTCACTCAAGAAGATGGGGTTAAGAAACCTTGCTGTAGGCGTTAGAATAACAACGGCAGCCTCCCAGTATAATATTGTGGGGGAGATTCTGGATAGGTTCAACTCTAAAGTAATCCTTTCTAAGCTATTTGGGTCTGGTATGAGATTGGCGGCGATGAGAGAAGCGATGGGGGTCCAGAGGAATGTAAAGAACCCCCAGATTGCGAAGCTGGCTATCGCTGAGGTTGAGGTGTGCGTAAATATTATGGAGAAGAGTTGTGACAGGGCTAGCCAACCAGCTATGTAGAGGATAGTTACCGCTGCAAATACCACCAGCCTAGCCAGCTCATCTAAGTTTGGTACAAGACCGACCCGTATGGCCAACCCGCTTGCTATACCTAATATGCCGAAAACCACTATGGTTACTGTGCTCAAACCCGATAAGAACTTCCCGTTTATAACAGCATCTCTATGCACAGGGTTAGAAAGCAGCCTAACCAAAGTGTTCTTAGCACGCTCTTTATTGATGGCGTCGAAGCCTAGACCGATACCAAGCAGAGGACCAAAGTATATTATGAAGAAGAGGAAGGGCGGTAGAGCACCACTAGAGGCTCTGAAGAGTAGCAAAAAGCTTCTCTCAACCCTAGCTTGTACTAACGCCTGTATGCCTAAGTATGCTGCCATCAAGCCAGCAACATAAATTATGGTGAAGAAGAACCAGAACCTCTTTGTTCCGAGGTAGTCGGAGAGTTCCTTTAGCGCTATGGTTAAGGTGCCGGTCAACCTTTAGGTTCACCCTCAAAGTATCTCGCGTAGATTTCGTCTAAAGCGTATTCGTGGCTTCGGATCTGAGTTAATGTGTAGCCAGAGGTTACGATGGCCTTCGCCAACACACCTCTTATATCAGATTTACACTCTATTGTTAATGTTGGTCCAGCTCTAGCTACCTTGATCACACCCTCTAACCCCCTTAAGGTTTCCTCTAGGGCTGGTGTTGCGTCTGGAACCTCTGCTTCTACGACGTACTTATCTCCAGCTATAACCTCTCTACCCAGATGTTGTATGGTGCCGGATGCAACTAACCTACCCTTCACAAAGATTCCAACTCTATCGCAGATCTTCTGCACTTGATAGAGTAGGTGAGATGAGAGAAGAGCGGTCTTACCTTTCGCTTTACATTCAACTATCATCTCCAGGATCTGTCTTACGCCTTCTGGATCTATACCAGTTGTAGGCTCATCTAGCAGTAGAAGTTGAGGGTCTTTGAGCAAAACATCAGCCATCCCCAACCTCTGCCTCATACCTTTAGAAAAGGTTGAAACCTTCTTGTCAGCAGCTTCAGAGAGCCCAAGTGCATCGAGTAGCTTTGCGATCCTACGCTCAGCCTCGACGAAACTTATGCCGTTGAGTTTAGCCATATAGAGAAGGTTCTGCTTAGCTGTCAAGTCATCGTAGAAGCCTAGGTTTTCAGGCATATACCCAACCACCCTCTTCAGCTTAAGGGGTTCGCGTATAGGATCATAGCCGAGCACACGCAGCCTACCAGCTGTAGGCTCTGTTAAGCCCAAAAGCATCAATATAGTGGTCGTCTTACCCGCACCATTTGGTCCTAGAAAACCGTAGATCTCCCCCTGCTCCACTTCAAGATCCAGCGAATCCACGGCAACAAGGTCTCCGTACTTCTTGGTTAAACCCCACGTCTGTATCGCCGGCTGCATCCTCACCGCCTAGCTCATCTTCGACCAAGCCTAAGGAATATAAGCGCTAACACAACTACGACAACAGCAACCACCGCCAACCCAAGGGCAGTAAGACCTGGAGGCGAAGTGACCGTGACTCTGATATCGACAGAAGTAGAGACTCTACCACTATAGGCTGTGAAGGTTACCATATAGTCGCCTGGAAGGGTTGTGCTCGACGGCTTGATCTTCACGCTTATCTGTTGGCTTGCTTCTGGCGCTAAGCTGGGTATGAGTGTAGGCTCGAAGGTTACGCTCCACCCGCTTGGGTGGTTTGATGAAATTGATATATCTCTTAACTGAGCTGAACCTGTATTCTTCGCCACAAGGGTTAGGTATGCTTCTTCCCCAGCAACCGCGTCTGCATTAAGCCTTCCATCAACTGTGGTCAGAGAGAGGGAGTATGTTCCTGTTATCTCAACCGCAAGCCTAACGCTACTCTGCGTCTTAGCTGAGGCAGCTGTTAGTGTAATGTTGTATATGCCAGATTCAGTTTTAGGTGGAGGGTTGACTGTGACGGTTATAGTCTTGCTCTCACCAGCCTTCAAACTTAAACTCGTAATCTGGGTTGTTTCAAACTGAGGGCGAAAGGTGACAGCCCAACCTTGAGGTTGATTAGCGACTAACGTGAACACATCATCTTCACCACCAGTATTCTTCACCGTAACAGTAAACTCGAAGCTCGTTCCAGAAGGACCGCTTAATGTAGGGTACACTGTGGTTAAGGTTACACCGGGAGGAGGCGTAGGCGGAGCAGCGTATTCAATTATGAAACGTAGGTTTGATGCAGCACCTTGCCCGTCAAACGCAAACAAGGTTACCGTATTATCACCTCTCGAAGCATTTACTGGCACGTTTACTTTTAGAATGAGCTTTACGGTCTGCCCAGCTTGGAGGTTCAACTCTCTAACAGTGTAGCCTTCATAGTTCAGAGATGTTTCCCACCCCATAGGCGCATCTACCCTGAAAGAAACCTTGGTCGCTGAACCGAAGTTAGTGACGTTTACAGGTAGGTTGAGGGTTGTTGCTCTATCTACATAGAGGTGTGAGTAGACGCTTGATAGTGTAATCTGCTGGGCTGATGCGCACATTATCTGCTGGGCGGTAAGGGCGAACATCAACACAAAGATCATAAGCAGATGCCGCTTCAAGAGCACCCCCATCTTACCACCTTCGATAGCTGTCTCTATAATAATTTTGCGGCCTTTAGTGGTAAAACACTAAGGTTCTAATTATGCGGATTTAGCCGTAAAATTCTTCTAGGAATTTTGAAGATATCTTATGGACGTACTCTGCTTTATTTAAAGCATCTTCTGCGTCTTTTTCGTCAAAGAGCTGGCTAGGTGCCTTACCTACGCTCTCTAATCCGTACATGCTTGGTGCTCTCTTCTCTGAGAGGTCCCTTGAAATCTCGGCAAGTGTATCTATCTCTTTCTTCATCCAGTCGGGGAATTTACCGCTACATATCTTGAGTATGTCGCCTACATCGTGAACCTTTGGGTATTCGACAGCGACTGCTCTTAAGCAAGCCTTCAAGGATAATTCGACACATTCTTGTGAGTAGCGTACCGTCTCCGGATAGTCGCCTCTCCTAAAGGCTGATCCAGCATCTATCAGTCTAGACTTAGCCCTACGCAGATAATCCATAGCCATGATATCGCTTCTCATAGCTCGATGACCTCACCCTTTCTCACCTCACTTTTGAGGTCCCAGTACCATCTTCCGTCTGGGAGCACGACCTTTCTAGCTCCTATCTCACATAGCTTCTTCTCAAGCGCTCCTAACCTGCTCTTCATAAACCCGCCTTTGTCAACAACTACTATCGCTTCATTAAGCATGTCTAGATAGAATGGGTGGTTGGTCGATGCCTCTTCTGGTTCCAATGCGATTACATCGATTAGCGGATAGACTCTTGCTCTCTCCCACATCTTTAGCCTAACATCCTCCACACCACTCAGCGCCCTCCTAACCAACTCCATTCTTTCAGAATACCTTTTAGGCAGCCCTTCTGCAACCAATAAGACGTCTATGTCGCTCTCAGCACGAGCTCGCCCCCTCGCCACTGAGCCAAATATAAGCAAGGAGGTGATTCTATTCCAAAAAAACTCCACCAGTTTGGCGATCACGAACTCCAGAATCGGCAGATACTCCTTCTGAGCGACCTTATCCCTCCACCTAATACCACCACGCTCTAGGCTCAAGATAAGAGGATGAGTAGCCATATACATACCTCTACGATACCTTACTAAGAACCCCTCTTTACATAAACGGTGAAGAATCAAGTTAGGGTTATCAACACCAACCACTTTCTTAAACTCCCTACTGGTGAAGCAATCTAGGCCAAAGCTTAGCAAGATTTGAGCATAGGCGTGCTCTAAATTTGCCATTGGGAAATTATTACAAAAAATGATATTTATATCTATCTGAGGGGTTTTATTGCGCTTGCTTTGAATTGCACGAATACGCTGCTGCCTATTCTGAATTCGTCTAGCATAGACGCGCTTACGTATGTGGCTAGCGGTACGCCTATATCGATCAAGACCTTTGCCGAGGCCCCCATTTTACATATCTCAGTCACAGTGCCAGGGAGGATGTTGCATCTACAGTGTTGCCACTTCTCCTTAACCGCTCCTTCTTGTGAAAGGACGATGTCTTGAGGTCTTAAGACTAGGGTTACCTCCCTACTTAGGTTGATGTCTTCTGCCTCAACTTTTATGAGCACTCCATTGACCTCTACACTCGCTAGGCCATCTCTTAACCCCACAACTCGACCCTCTAGGATGTTGTATCCTAGGAAATCTGCTACGAATCTTGATTGTGGTTTTGTGAGGACTTCGCTTTTGAGCCCTATCTGCTCTATCCTCCCGTTGTTCAGCACAGCTAGGCAGTCGCTCATCAACTCAGCCTCAGGAAGGTCGTGTGTCACATAGATCACGGGCAGATTCAGCGTGGCTAGTATCTTGGAGATTATGCTCTTCAACTCTCTACGCAACCTATCTCTGTTCAGAGGGTCGAGAGACGAAAGCGGCTCATCTAGGAGAAGAACCTTCGGGTTGGCGGCTAAAGCCCTAGCTAAGGCTACCTTCTGCTTCTCACCTCCACTTAAACTTTTGACATCTCGACCAGCCAAGTGGCCTATTTCAAGCCACCCCATAATATCCTTAACCTTATCTGACTTAGCATCCTTAAGAGCGAAAGCAATATTCTGCTCAGCAGATAAGTGGGGGAAGAGCACAAAGTCTTGCGGAACATACCCAACCCCCCTCTTCTCTGGAGGCAGATTTGTCACATCCACATCGTCGATGAGTATCCTACCTCGTTTCGGTCTTATGATGCCTGCCACACATTCCAAGATAGTGGTCTTGCCTGAGCCGTTAGGCCCTATTAACCCTAGGCAGCTTCCTCCTCTGACGCTGAAGTTTATGTCTTGTAACGTGAAGTTACCGCGTTTTACACTTAGATCTGAGACGCTGATCAAACCGCTAACCCCCTATAAAATAGTCTGCGTGTAATCAGAAGGGTGGCTACAGTTAACGCTAAGAGAATAAGTATGATAGCCATAGCCATCTCAAGATCCGCTCTAGCCAAACTGAGGAACATAGCGATCGATAGCGTCTCAGTCTTAAATCTAGTCGCACCAGCCAAAGTAACTGTTGCCCCAAACTCCCCAAGTGCTCTAGCCCAAGTCAACACAGCAGCCCCAAGTAAACCGCTCTTCGCAAGAGGCAAGGTTACCCTAAAGAATGCCCTTAGCTCACTCACCCCTAGCGTCCTAGCGATCATCAAATATCTCGGATCTATGCCCTCGAACACAGGTTTGAGCAGCCTAACAGCCAGCACACTTACCACAGCAAACTGCGCCAAAATCACTCCAGGGACTTCGAAGACGAATTTTATAAGCGAGGTGTTAATGAGGGCGCCTAAGGGTGTGTTTGTGAAGAAGATGAGCAGAGCCGTACCCAAGGCTACAGGTGGTAGCGCTATTGGGATATCGATGAGCGTATCGATTACGCTCTTACCTGGAAATTTAGCGTACGCTAGAGCGTAGGCTGCTGGAATCGCTAGGGCTAGGGCTGCTGCTGTTGAGATGGTCGCTGTGGATAGGGTGAGGGAGATCGCGAATCTTATTTCCTCAGATAATATGGCTGAAGCTAGTGCTGAGGGGTTCGTGAAGAGGCTGGATGAAGCTATAATCGCAACTATGAAAAGCGAAAGGAAGATTAAGCAGGCGAAGGCTGTAGCCCTAAGCGGGCTCATCCTATACCACCTTCTCTCTAAATTATATCTTCAATAGCTGCGTTCGGAGCATACTGCCTAGCCTCCTGCTCACTAGCAAAGTATCCATACCTCGCCCAGATCCCGGCAACATCTTCAGACGCTAGAAAATCAAGGAACTTCTTAGCTAACACCTTATCTTCAGCGAACACAGATACCGCACCAGCAATATACCCAATTTTAGGCACCTTACTCGGCTCAATCCATACCCTCTCAGCCTTATCAGGATACCAATCTACAAACACGTGCCAACCGATGATCGCATCAACAGCACCGGTAGGTATTAGAGCAGCAGTTGCATCACAGCTCTGCGCGTAAACTACGATATTACGCTTTACACTCTCCCACAAACCATTCTTCTCCAGCAGCTCTTTTGCATAAAGCCCTACACACACTGAGATAGGGTCAGCGATACCTACCCGCAACCCAGGCTTAGAAAGATCCTCAAGCGAAGTAATGTTGTGTGGATTACCTTTCTGGACGACTATCGCTGGAACAAGGTAAGCAAGCTTCTTCACCGAACCTTTATCTAAAATATTAGATTTCGCGGCTTCAAGCAGAAACTCTGGCGAGCCGGGTATGAACAGGTCTCCCGTTTTCGCTATCTTCATCGCTGATAGCACGCTACCTGAGCCGCCGAGTCGAAACTCGACATTAACCCCATATTTGTCTTTGAACAGCTTTGCAGCCTCATCATACACTGGCGCTGCGGCTGCACCAGCAAAGACCGTAATGCTCTTGGATGGGGTTGCTGGTGCCAGGTAAAGTGGGGCTGTTATTAGAGCACCTATAATCGCGCCGATTAAGAAGATTATTACCGTTCTTAGAAGCATCTCCTTATCTACCGCCTAGCTTGTATAAGCTTGTATTTACCTTAAGGATTGTGGTAAGCGAAGTGGTTTACTAGGATACTTTGTGAGCTTATGATTTCGATGGAGATAGAGAGGGTCGAATCGCGGCTGCTAGCCTTCTGCTGCTATCAATGTTACGGATGAGCGTAAGTCCTTTAGCTTACGAATCTTAGAGGTTATGATCTCCTTCACTTCCTCAAGCGAACTAGCCTCAACTTTAACAATGAAGTCGTATATGCCGTATACGGAAGTGGCTTCGACTACGCCTTTTATCTTTTTAAGCTCCTCTAAGAACTCCTCCTCCACGTCTGGTTCAGTGTTTATTAGCACATACGCCTTAGGCATATCACAGTACCTATGTCGCCCGGGTAAGATAAATCTAACTTCTTAGATCTCTACCCATAAACCCACACGCTTTTCCAGAGCCTTCTGGTAAGCTAGCTTGGCCGCTGCAGCATCAGCCACACCCACCCCAACACTCTTCCATAAAGTGATCTCTTCTTCGCTCTCCCTACCCTTCTTTCGATTCGACACAAGGTCTTTGAGCTCGCACCATATATGATCTACCGTGATAGCCCCTTCTCGTATGGGTATCAGTATGTCGCCAGACTCAGATAGCACACCTTCTTTTGTGTCAACCACAACCTTAGCACGCTTTACCGTTGTTGTATCCAACTCTCTCCCCTCTGGCCCAACCCAGCCTATCGAAGCTATGTGCACCCCTTCTGCTAAGACCCCGCCATCAAAGACAGGCTGCTTAGACGTTGTTGCAACGATAAGTATGTCTGATTTCGACGCAACATCGTTCGCCGATTCCTCCACCTGCACCATCAAACCTAACTCTTCTCTAACTTTTACCGCAAATCTTCGACTCCTTTCAACCAAGACGTCGTACACATATACTCTTTTAGCACTTCTCACCTCCAATATGCCTTTCAGCTGGTACTCAGCTTGCACACCAGCACCTATTACACCGATCGACTCCGTACTTCTTCTAGCTAGGTGTTCCGCTGCTATAGCGGTCATCGCCGCTGTTCGCATCGCCGTTATATGCTTACCGTCCATAACCGCAAGCGGTGTGCCCGTCTCTGGATCTATGAGACAAAGAATGGATGATGTGGTTTCCAAACCCATTTTAAGGTTATCTGGGTAGACGCTAACCACTTTAAGGGATAGGCTCTTAGACCTCTGAAGATAGGCTGGCATAAAGAGCACAGAACCATTATACTCAGGCATTTCGAGTATCGTCCTCCTAGGACTCTTCACACCGAGCTCGGCAAGCTCAAGAAAAGCCTCCTCTACCGCCTTGATAACATCCTTCATCACAAGTAGTTGCTTAAGCTCGCCTGCTGAGAGTAGTAGCATCAACCCTATCCTTCTCTAACCACACATTTAAAGAGCTGCTCCCCCTAAATGTTGCTGTTGGCTTCACTAACCTTCTACGGTGGAGTAGGTGAAATAGGGGGCAACTGCATCCTAGTGGAGGATCGAGACACAAGGGTGGTCTTAGACTTCGGCGTGCCTTTTGCGTCAAGGAACAGATACTACTCACCACCTTATCTAAGCCCAAGAAGCATAAACGCTCTGCTCAAACTTGGTCTCCTACCGAAGATAGAAGGCGCTTATGACGTAGATAAGGATGAGAATGCCTTGAATGCTGTTGTTATATCTCATGCGCATCTGGATCACGCAGGCTACATTGGCTTCTTAAGAAACGACATACCTATCTACTGCGGAGAAGCGGCGGCTAAGATACTCAACTACCTATCCGAAGTGAGGCAGCCGACGATAGAATTCAATATTAAAGGGAAGAAGATAAACACCTTCAGAACAGGTCAGAAGATTAAAGTAGGCTCAATAACAATAGAACCTATACACGTCGACCACTCGATACCGGGTGCATACGGCATCATACTCCACACCTCAGAAGGCTCAATAGTATATACTGGCGACTTTAGAAGGCACGGTCCACTCTGGCGGATGACCGATGAGTTTATCGAAAAAGCTGCTGAGTGTAGACCAGAGGTGCTAATCTGCGAGGCGACAAACATGATCGGGGCCTCGGTTTCATCCGAAGAAGAGGTCTTGAATAAACTCAATATACTGGTAGCTGAGACCAAAGGTTTGATTATCGCAGACTTCTCGAAAACAGATGTGGACAGGCTGCGCTCCTTCTACGCGGTCGCAGAAAAAAGCGGTCGAACCTTAGCCATTTCTCTAAAGCAAGCTAGACTTCTTTGGCATCTGCGCAGTGACCCAAAGATCAAGCTACCCAGCTTAAGTAATTTGGTTGTATATAAGAAGCATAAGAAGAGGTATGAACACTGGGAACACGAGGTCTTAAACTCTACAAGTAGCGTTGACTCAGAGGAAGTGGCTAAGAAGCAGCGTGAGCTCATACTAGTATCATCCTACTACGAGTTCGAGGAGCTCATCGAAGTTGAGCCGCAGGCTGGTAGCTGCTTCATCCTCTCAGCATCAGAGCCCTTTAATGAAGAGATGGAGCTCGACTACGAGCGCATAACCAACTGGCTTAACCACCTAGGTTTACCCCATTACCACATACATGTATCAGGGCACATAATGCCGACACAGCTTAGAGAGGCAGCTCAAAGAATAGGTAGCGAGAAAATATACCCTATTCACACGGAGTACCCCAATCTATTCTCAAAGTATATGTCTGACATCTGCAAGCGAATAATTCAACCGACAAAGGGTGCCAAATATCCCATCTAAAGCGATGTTAAGGCGGATACAAGATTAAGAACTCTAAACTGATTTTCGAGGATTTGTTTAGGAAGAGAATACTCGCTTAGACTCTAGAATGAGTTCAGCTAGCTAATAACTCTCCACCATCCGCTACCATCCGGATTGAAGTTGCACCGCAACACCGCTAATTAACTAGGTTTCGCAAATGGAATATCTGCCTTCTTTGCGTGTACTATGATTATTTGTCAAAAACATAAAAATATTGATGTTTAGATCAGAAGTAGTTGAGTGAATTAATTTTAGAAAGATTAAAGTAAAAGGCGGGACAGCTCTTTGGAGTATGAACTGTCTAGTAATAGGTGGCACTGGGTTTATAGGGTCGCACATAACAAGGAAACTCGTAAATGAGGGACTTAACGTAATAACTTATAGCCCATCCGGCAACCCACGCCTACTCTTAGACATCGTTAACAGAATTAAGATAGAGAGAGGCTCTACCACTGAGCTCGCTGAGGTTCTAAGCGTTATGAAGAAACATCAAGTTAAAGTCGTTGTGTATGCCGCCGCTGAGCACCCACCCTGGACGCCTATGAATATTGTGAAGACAATGATCCTCGGCTTCACAAACGTTCTTGAAGCGTCGAGGCTGATGGATGTTGAGAGGCTCGTCTGGACCAGCTCCTACGCCCAGCTAGGTCCACCGGAACTATATCCTACTGAGAGGGTTAACGAAGACGCACCAGTAAAGCCAGGCATGCTTCACGCACCCAGTTATGTTTCAAATGAATACATGGCGAATCAATACTACGAAATGTATGGGCTTGATGTCCTCAGTATGAGGCTTGGTATCAACTTTGGTCCTGGGAGGGAGCGTAGAGGCGTCTTCGACTTCATCATAGACCTGTTCGAAAACCCCCTCTTAAAGAAACCTGTAAGAGTACCGAATGGTGACGCCAAGTACACCTTGCAGTATGTTAAGGATGCTGCCGAGGCTATATGGTTTGGTGTAAAGGCGAAGAGCTTCAAGCATAGGGTATTCAACACCTGCGACGAGGCCTGCACACTACGTGAACTCGCCCAATACGTGAAAGAAGAGATACCAGACGCCGACATCATAGTAGAGCCAGGAGGAAAGACACCAAGGGTTCTCGTGGACGCGAGCAGAATAAGGCAAGAACTAGGCTACACCCCACGCTACGGAATAAAAGGAGGCGCAAAAGACTACCTACAAGAACTAAGAAAGACTTTGCTCGCAGGAGCCTAGCCCACACTACCTGCTCTGCAAAGGTACTTATGATATACTGGCCAATATCGTTGGTTCTTCCTTTGAGAAAGAAGGTTCCGCGCATAGACGAAATGGCTGTGCTTATGTATTCTAAATGACATCTCACATATAATGAGCACCCTAACTTTCTTTACGGAAATTTATAGAACCTAGGGAATAAGTTAAAATACAAGTATAGCATTATTTAAGTGAGATGAGTACTACTGACACCATAAAGCTCTTTAAGGGTGTAGTTGATAATCCTTTGGCTCGTTGGACTCTGAGACGCATTTCAGGTTACTGTGATGACTGTAACGAGAACAGGCTTGAAGTCGCTTTACAGCTCTACGTGGGTACAAGAAGGGATGCTTGCGTGAAGTGCAAGGCTGCGAAGTTCATTGTTGAAAGAGTTGTTAAGAGCGGAGCGAGCGCATTTGGGGCAAGTGAGGAGCAGATAAGAAGCAAGTTCAAGGACCCATATTGGAGAAGAGGCTTGGTTAATGTTATAAGGGGGATAAGCTACTTTGGCGTTCGTAGACCCTTTGTACCAGGTGCGCCTTTTCAGATAGTCTGGAATATTACGAGGCTCTGTAACCTTAGGTGTAAGCATTGTTACGAAAACGCCGGTAGGCAGGATCCGAATGAGCTTACCACCGATGAAGCGCTCTTTGGTATAGATCGGCTTAGTAGGGCTGGTGTGGTGAGTATAGCGTTTTCCGGCGGAGAACCAACGGTTAGACCCGACATACTTAAACTCATTAGGCACGCCTCGGATAAGGGAATATATGTTGCTATGGCTACCAACGGCATTGTGTTTTCTGCACGTGACCGTGTTAGGGAGTTTAAGGAGGCGGGTCTTAACTTCGTCCAGATAAGCTTAGATGGTCTTAACCCTACTACGCATGACGAATTTAGAGGCGTGCCGGGAGCTTTTGAGAAGACGATTCAGGGGATAAAGAATTGTGTCGCAGAAGGTTTGTTCACAGAAGTCGCTTGCGTTGGCACACACTTCAATTATAAGCAGATTCCAGCGATCGTTGATCTATGCGATGAGCTGGGTGTGGATTGGTTTATGCTCTACAACTTTATACCCACTGGTAGGGGTAGAGATATAGTAACAGCAGACCTAACCCCAGACGAGCGTGAGCAACTCTTACGAACACTTTGGTTGAAGAGGAAGACAACGAAGAAGGTTGAGATTCTGTCTACTGCGCCTCAGTTCGCTAGGGTAGCGAAGGAGGTTGAAGCTGAGCTAGCTAAAGCATTCGAGGGGTCTAATGGCACCTCGCAGCTCGAATGCGACGGCTTGGTCATACCAACCCACTTCTATAACCCTAAGCTTCAAGGTGAGCTCACCAAGCTCGCCGACTTTATCGGCGGATGTGGGGCAGGAAGATTCTACGTTTCCATAGAGCCGAATGGTGACATATATCCTTGTGTCTTCTTCCCGCACGTGGATGAAGTGAGGATAGGCAACCTAATACGTGACGACTTTGAGAAGCTGTGGGTAAAATCTAACTTACTGAGTAAAACAAGAGATAAGGATCTAATAGGCGGAGGTTGCAGAGATTGCCAATACCTTTACATCTGCGGTGGCTGCCGAGCAAGGGCATACAACTACTTTGGTGATATACTCGCACCAGACCCAGGGTGCAGAGCGAACATAGCGTACTGGGAGAGCGTAGCTGGGACGGTGAAGGTTAAGGAGGCGTAGTTTCTGCCCATCATAACCATCTACATAAAGCAAGGAAGAAGCGAGGAGCAGAAGGCGCAGCTAGTCAAAGAGATAACTGAAGTAACCAGCCGGGTTCTGAATACGCAGAAAGAGAAGATTGTAGTAGCGATAGTAGAGCTGCCAGACACCAACATCGGAAGGGCTGGTGTTCTGCTCTCCAGGGAGAAGCCCTAGAACAGGCTGTGTTTTAAGGCTCAGTATGTGCCTTGGGGTAACGTGACCTGGGTTGCGAGCAGAAACGTTAGAGGCTACTATAACACCTTTAGGTATGAACTTTGCAGTACGATAATGTTAGAGTCTTCGAGGACGGAGTGGGCACAGAGTTGCGCAGCTTCGTCAGACACGTGGAAAGATGTTATGCGGTTATGTTGAAGATGTATTAAGTGAAATACCAGATCCGATTAAATTCATCGAGGGCTCTGAAGTTATAGCTGCTAAGATTAAGGAGTTGGTTAGAGGCTAGTGTAGCGATTAGTTTTTATCTAGTGGCGTTATATTTATTGTGGAAGGTGTGCTGAACTGGACTTGGAGCGGTACGCCAGGCAGATCTCGCTATTCGAGATAGGTCTAGAGGGGCAGAGTCGGATAAGATCTGCTAGGGTGTGTTTAGTTGGTGTGGGTGGGCTAGGCTGTCCAACTGCGCTGCAACTAGCGGGAATGGGTGTTGGATATTTGAGGTTGATAGATAGGGACACGGTCTCCAAGACTGATCTGCACCGCCAATATCTTTACTCCTCCTCTGATGTAGGGTTGCCCAAGGTCGAAGCAGCGCTCAGAAGGCTGAAGGATCTAAATCCGGATGTAGAAGTAGATCCGATACCCGAAGCGTTAACGCCGTTGACAGCAAAGCGTTTAATCGAAGGTGTCGATGTTGTTGTAGACGGGTTAGATAGGATTTCACCTAGATATGCTTTGAACCGAGCTTGTGTGGATCTGAAGATACCGTACGTTTTTGGTGCAGCCATCGAACTGATGGGTAGCGCTACATCTATCATACCAGGAGAGACGCCTTGTTTAGAGTGTATCTACCCTTCGCTGAACGATGAAAATATGGATAGGTGCGCCATAGTTGGTGTTCACCCCTCTATTCTCAGCATCATTTCAAGCATGCAGGTTTCAGAAGTGGTGAAGATCATTACAGGTAAGAAGCCTCATCTAGCTGGTAAACTATTTTTTGCAGACCTTTCGGGACCATCCTTTGACCTCATAGAGGTCGCTAGATCACAAGAGTGTTGGGTATGTGGCAAGAGAAAAGTGGTTGAGGAGCCTAAATATGGCGTTGAGGTAGAAGAGTCTTGCGCGAGGGATGGGCGGGGCACCTTTTTCATAACCCCTAGTCAACCAAAAGCTGTTGACTTGGGTAGGTTAGAGGAGGCTCTAAGGCTTAGGGGGTATCAGGATGTGAAGAGAAGTCTTATGGGAGTTTCATTTGACTACTCTCCGAGAATGAGGGTGCATATCCTAAAGAGCGGCTTAGCGGTCGTTCAAGTCGCTCCACCTAGGGAAGAGGGGGACAGAGATAAAGCGTACAAAGCCTATTTGGACGCTTTAGAGTCGATGAAAACTGCCTAAAAGAAAGTCTTTTTAGCACCCTATCTTTAGTATGTGGAAGGTGTGTTAGATGGTCTTTGTGGCTAAGTCTGCTTCTGCTGCTGAGTGGCGAGTTGTAGCCAAGGCTGTCTCTACGCTTGTTGAGGAGGCTACGTTCGAGGCTTCGGCTGAGGGGATTTCGTTTAGGGCTATGGATCCGAGCCACGTAGCTTTGATCGACCTCTTCTGGCCTAACTCTGCCTTCGAGAAGTATGAGTGCGATAAGCAGTTCAGATTCACGGTTAGGGTTGCCGACTTCGCCAAGCTCCTCAGCAGAGCAGATCCGAAGGATAGCGTTGAGGTCTCGTCTAAAGATGAAGGTAAGCTAACGATTAGGTTCTCAAACTCCTACACCAGAGAGTTCAGCATAAACCTACTTGAGTCGCCGGCTCAACCAACTCCTTTGCCTAAGATAACCTTTAACGCTAAGCTTATGTTAACTGGTGCGACACTTCAGCAGATCTTGAGCGATATCTCAGCGATCTCAGATCACATCACCATAGAGGTGAGCAAAGAAAGGGTAACATTCGCAGGGAGAAGCGAGCAAGGCACAGCCTCGGCCACCCTAGACCGGAGAAGTCCCGAGATCCTCGAATTGACCTTAAACCAAAGCGAGCCGGCTAAAGCGACCTACAGCATAGAATACCTCCTTAACATAACGAAAGCAGCGGGCTCACAGCAGCAACCAGTTATATTAGAGTACTCGACTAAGATGCCCCTCAGGCTAGAATTCAAATTAGGTGATCAAGGCGGAAAGATTGGATTCTACCTTGCACCTAGGGTAGAAGAGAAGTAGAGAGAAGTGTTTAGCCCGCTCTTCGTATCTTCTTGCCTAGATGTATGGCTTCACCTATCGCGTCTAGTGCCGCCTCCTTTAAGGCTTCTGACAGAGTTGGGTGCGGGTGGATGGTCTTCGCTAGATCAGATATGGTTGCTCCCATCTTCATCGCTAAAGCCGCTTCAGGAATGAGGTCTGAAGCCCTTGGACCAATAATATGTACACCGATTATCTTTTTGCTACTTTTCTCTGCTAACACCTTTATCAAACCTTCCGTTTCACCTAGGGTTAGTGCTCTGCCGCTTGCGGTAAAGGGGAATCTACCTGTTATGAAGTCAATCTTCTGCTCACGAGCCTGCTGTGTAGTTAAACCAACTGCAGCGACCTCAGGTATTGTATAGATGCACCTAGGCACAACCCTTGAGTCGTAGGTCGAGTTTAGACCCATAGCGTTTTCTGCGGCAACGATACCCTGCTCAAACGCAACGTGCGCTAGACTCACGGTTACAACGTCCCCTACAGCATAAACCCCTTTTACGGACGTCTCCATTCTCTCGTTGACCGATATCCCTCTCTCAGTATAAGCTACGCCAACCTCCTCCAGACCTAGATTCTCAAGATTAGGTATATGCCCAGCCGCTAGAAGCACCTTCTCGACCAAGATCTTTGATTCGGCACCATCGGTGCTGATGCACACTTCTACGTAGCCGTTTTTGGGCCGAACCTCCTTAACCACGCTTTTGGTGTAAACAGTGACTCCACTTGAGGTGAGAATCTTACTGAGCCTTGTGCTCATCTCCTCATCCTCTAAGGGTATGATGTTAGGCATCATTTCAACTAACGTTACTTTAGAGCCCAGGTTTGAGTAGATGGTTGCGAATTCAACACCTTCCGGTCCGCCGCCAATTATGAGGAGCGATTTAGGCACCTTCGTAGGTGACAGAGCTTCGTGCTCGTTGGTCATCACATCTACTTCGCTTAAGCCAGGTATTGGAAGTAAACGATTCTTTGATCCGGTCGCCAATATGATGGTCCTACCATTCAATTCCAACTTAGAACCATCGGGTCTATTCACAGAAACCTTGTTCGGGCTTATGAGCCTACCTCTGCCTTGTATTAAAGTAACGCCGTATGAGTTTAACAGATATTTGATGCCATCTCTTAGGCGTGAAACTATCTCATCCTTGCGCCTAACCATTGCTTCTAGACTAAAGTCGACTGAGCCTAGTATGACCCCGAACTCCTTAGCCTTTCGAGCCTCGACCAGGCACTCAACACTTCTAAGTAGAGCCTTGGTAGGTATACAGCCCCAGTTAGTACAGGTGCCTCCAAGGTGGGCAACCTCTATAAGTGCGGCCTTCCCACCTAGCTGGGCTGCTCTGATGGCAGCAACGTAACCCCCAGGACCACCTCCGACAACTATAACATCATAGGTAGGGGCAGACATATCCCAAAGTGCGGTAGAGGTGATATTTTTGATTTTCTAGATGGGTATTTTGCTGCCCTCACGCATTAGGAATTCTTGCGGCACTTCAGGAAACTTTGCTTTCAGTTCCTCCTCAGCCACTCTAGTCGCTTCTTCGATGATCTGCTCAGCATCTGCGTTGGCTGCCTTAATGTCTAGTTGAAAACCTTCGTTTGCAGAGGCGTCTACAAGTATGCCGTTAAGTAGGGTTGAGATTTCTGTGAAGCCTTCTTCCGCTTGCGGTACAACTTCCCTAATTATGTCTTGAACACTTCTGACAGCTGATACTGCTGGCGCCAGGGTTGCAGCGATATCCCCTGCATCTGTGATTGTGTTGATTCTAATGCAGATCCTTTCTAAAGCGAGTTTAGCAAAGATCACTTGCTTTATGAGATTTCTTATCTGTGTGAGCTCGTTTGCGTAGATGCTTGCTTTCCTTTTATTCCTCAATTTTACGCACCTTATCACCTCGCTGAATATGTGTTTATCCCGCTCTTTAAGACGCAACAGTAGGTTGTCTAGTGAGATTATCTGAGTCTGTATAGATCTGACGGCTTCCTCCAGCTTCTTCTTGCTTAATGTGGGGTTGCGGAAGCGCTTAACAATCTTTTTGCTGAAAGTAAGCCTATCTTTTTTATCCCATTTAGATGTAAAGTCCACCATACCATAGGCTACTTTTCCATTACTCCGCTCTATAACATCAAGTTCAAAACCGTCGACAACCTACTTAAATTATGTGAACATCAGCTGCCTTAAATTTGTCTAAAGGGTCGAGAATTCTTCACATACGCTATCTTTGGCTAACTCACCCAAATACCACAAGGTGAACAGATTGGCTGATATAATCGTGGCAACCATGCTGCTCGTATTGGCAGCAGTCGCATCGATCGTGCTCACCAGTTCCTATCGGAAACTTTGCAGAAGCGCATTAAAGAACGGTAGCACACTTAGCGTTATTCCCGCAACCAAAGAGTACGCTCCTGTCTTAGAAAAGCCGGCTGAAACGGCTCAAACGGTTGAGGCCACTCAAGTAACAGTGGAGGAAAGCCGACTAACGCCTGATAGCATACCTAATGAACCTGTCGTAACGCTAACCAATGTCCATGAGAAGCCTTCTGACACTCTCTTTAGCATCGAGCAACCAGCACCAATAGTAGTTGCTGAGGCGACGCAGCAAGCAGCATCAGCAGAAGAGAGTAAAGCAACGCCCAAAATAACTAGGGGGGCTAGAAGAAAGAAAACCACGTCACATACGAGATCGACTAGCAGATCTAGAAAGAAGGTGTCCAAAGCACAGCCTAGTACTGAGTCGCAGCCGCCTAGCTAACCAATGGTCTTACACGAACCACATCTGTATTAGCTAGGTATCGTGGCAGGGCGCCTGTGAGCACCACTATCAGGTTCTCGGCTGCGATCTCAGCCATCTTATTTCTTGTTTCTGTCGTCGCGCTTCCTATATGTGGTGTTAGGACAAGGTTATCTAGTTTGAGCAGTGGGCTGTCTTCTGGTAGAGGCTCTTTTTCATAGACGTCCAGTGCTGCTCCTTTTATCCACCCTTCTTTAAGCGCTTTGATTAATGCCTTCTCATCTACTATGGCACCTCTCGAGGTGTTTATCAGATAGGAGGTAGGCTTCATTAAACGTAGCCTCTTTTCGTTGATAAGACCCTTCGTCTGTTCTGTAAGGGGAAGGTGAATGGTTACATAGTCGGATGTTGAGAGAAGCTCTTCGAGGGAAACGTATCTTGCGTTAACAACTCTCTCTTTATCTTCAGGAATTCTATGTCGCTGATGGTAGAGGATCTGCATACCGAAGCCTGTAGCCCTCTTTGCAACAGCATACCCTATCCTACCCATCCCGATTATGCCAAGGGTCTTACCATAGACGTCTGAGCCAAGTAGAAGGTTAGGCGCCCAAGCCACCTTCCATAGACCACCTCTAACAAACCTATCAGCCTCACAAACCCTCCTAGCGGCTGCTAGCAGCAGCGCCCACGTTAAATCCGCAGTAGCATCTGTAAGCACATCTGGCGTATAGGTTACATAGACGCCACGCCTTGTAGCCGCATCGAGATCCACATGATCTAACCCTACACTCATAGAACTTAAGACCTTAAGACGCTCAGCCTTCTCCAAGAGCTCAGAATCAAATCTATCAGTAAGCATACAGAGCACACCATCCGCACCTCGTATATTTGATTCCAGCCACTCTCTTGTGGGAGGGTAATCACTATCGTAGAGCACGACTTCGTAACGGCTCATGATTTTTTGGAGTGCCGAATCGGCGATGCGTCTAGTAACGACAACCCTCATCTTACTCAATCGACGCGCCGCAAAGATATCTGCTTACCAATAGGAAAACTTTTAACGCAATCAATCTCAACTACCCTCGGTATGTATTCTGAACCAAGTAGACGGGCGGGGAGATGGATAACTATAATCGCTCTACTACTCGTGCTCATAATAATCTTCGCCAGCATCGGTGGTCAGCTCCTCTGGTTCTGGCTCAATATAGAGGAGTTCGGAGAACTCTTTCTTAAACCCATCTACTTTGAGATATATGCTGGGATCATACTAGCTGCGATAGCGCTCTTCAGAATAGACTTCAAGAATAGGCGATCTATCGTCTGGTGGCTCATACCGCTGATACTCAGAATTATAAGGGAAAGAGGCTATCTCGAAGCGGTGCCGAGAAGGTATTTTGACTTCAAGAGCTTTAAGATGCCTGTTGGGAAGTTTCTCATGTGGCAGATCACGAAGGTGCTCTTAGGTATCATCTTCTTCAGGAACCTCTTCTTCGGGATGGCTATCTCAGCACCCGAAGATTTGTTAAGCGTCAGATTAGCCGACCTATCTAGACTCCTTACCTTACCCTTCGTAACCCCGCCCCTTAACGACCTAAGCTATGCTTCAGAGACTGTGATACCTCTTATGCCTCTTCTCACGCTTTTCGTAACACCTATTTTAGGCGCTCTAGGGGTTAGGCTCATTCTCTTAGTAGGTTTAACGCAGATCCTCAAAGTTGCGACACCATCAAGTGAAGAGATCGCCACAGGTACCATCCGGTTAGGCTGGAGGATAGCAGTTATAGAAGGGCTTGTAGCGTTGGCGCTGTTCTGGGCTCTCGTCAACGCCTTCTTCCCCTCAAACATAGACTATAATACACGCTACTACATCGGCGGACTCGCAGCAGGCACTGTACTATTCACCAGCTTGATGCTGATAGACAGAAGAGGAAGAACCGTATACACAACCAGAACACTCGCCCTAAGGATCACACCTATCCTCATACTACTGCTTGCGGTAGGCTCGCTGATGGCGATAAATAACAGCATAGCAGACGCCCGAAAGGTTGAGTGGCTAGGACCTTATGTGACACAGCAGATTTCAGTCAACCGCTACTTAGCGCAGCTCGATGAAATAAAGGAGTATCGATACAACTTTAGCGTACCAAACATAGTAGCATCGGACATCCCGAACCTAGTTGAAAGCAATAGAGATCTCCTAAGTAGAGTAAGGCTTTGGGATCCTCAAGCAGCATTCGCCAAACTCAAGCCAGATATAGGGCTAATCCCATATGTCGACTTCGTTGACGCAGATATCCTTAGATTTAACGGCACACTTTACTGGAGCGCTTCTATGAAACCCATCCTACCCAAGACGGTTAGACCAGAAGATAGGTGGTTCTCAGAGCACCTCTACTACACAAACGTCCCCAACGGTTTCCTAATGCTTGAAGGACACAGCGGTAAAAGCGTAGACCCATCTACCTTCTTCAAGCAGCGAACGATATACTATGGCGAATCAGGGCTCTTCGCAGAAACATGGGCTGCCAAACCACTTCACACATCCTCGCCTCAACAGGAGGTCGGTGGAGGGACATACCAAGGGAAGGGTGGTGTTGTTGTCGATCCTCCTCTCAGCTGGCTCTTTGATGTCAACTTCTTCTGGGCCTATAGGGATACCCCTATTCAAGTTCTTAGGTATAGAGATGTCATCACCAGAGTTGAAATGCTTCTACCCTACTTCCAATACTATTTCGGAGATAAGACGATAGACATCTTCCCTGTCACCGATGGTGTAGACACCTACTATATGGTCCCCTTGATCGTGGCTCTAGATACAGACCACGTACCTTGGAGCGTCCGCAACCCTTATGTGAGGCTAGTGGGCTATGCGTTCGTAGACATCTACAACGGCACTCTACAAATCTACGTTTTGGGCGATGACTTCCTAAGCAGATTGTTTAAAGCAACATACCACGACTACATTACACCAACTGTTCCTGAGTCGATTAAGCAGCAGCTACGCTACCCAGAGGAGCTCTTCGAGTGGAGAGTTAGCATGTACAACATCTACCACGTTAAGGATGCTGAAACGTTCATAGTTGCAAGAGAGTTCTTCGAGGTACCGCAAGGCTTAGACACATACTACGTTATAGCCAAGCCACCTACCTTTGAAAGACCCGAGTTTGTTGGATTGCTTTCGCTGGAGTTGAGGGGTGCTGGTGGAAGAAACTTGGCTGGCTATATGGTTGTTAGGAATGATCCTCCTCATCTAGGTGAGATGATCTTCTACGCCGTGCCTATCGACTCACCAACCAAACTCCTTGGACCTACTGCGGTGTTGGAGGCGCTTAACAAGAACCCAGAATTCGCGCAGCTAAGGACACTTTGGGGGAACAAGTCTAGGATAGGTGATACCATCCTCTACCGAGTTGGCGACCACGATGTCTACATGATAC
>JAAOZN010000032.1 GCA_011605775.1 Nitrososphaerota archaeon
CCTACCTTCGACTTTACTGGAAGCAATAACGTAAAAATTCTTCCATCAGACCTCGACCTCAACGCTGTGCTTGCCATCTATGGTTCAGACGGTTTCGCATCACCGAACCCCAACCCAGGCGGCACCTTCCCCTAGCAGAAACCTAGCATAAAGCCAGATAGTAAATAGATAGAGGCAAGACCTAGAGTGCTATTCTATGCTACGAAGAACTTAGAAAGGATGATTCGGCTCAGTAGGCAAGATCAGTACGCTGCGAAGTAGATCTATGCCCGCCACCAACAGATACAACATTAAAGTATAATTTAGTTAACACTTTCGGATCTAGTGGCAACGGTCTTTGGCAGAAAGATTTGTTTAGTCGCCTAGAGCTTCCATCAGTTTTTCGAAACATCCTCTCCACCGTGACATTAAAAGCAGAAACAAAGCTAGCTCAACAACCAAAAATGCAGCAAAACATCGATGTCTCTTAACTATTACATCTTCTGGTATTACCACTTAGAATTGACAACCCCAAAGAGTAAGCCTTAATTAGAAGCTTCGCTGTAAACCCCCTTCTGATGAAGTCAGGGTTTCCTGAGGAGTCGGCTTCGCCCTATACTTTGCTTAGAAGTGGCGATGCGTTCATCTTTAGGTGTGTGACGTTTGCTGACTTTAAGTCTGCTATATTCGAGCGCTTTGGTTCAGGCGGGGGCGTAATACTATATGAGGTTGGTTTAGCTTGTGGCGCTAGGTCTTGTGAGAGGCTTATGAAGGAGTTCGGCGATAGGGTTGGTGTCTTAAGGTTCTTTTCTGAGTATAAGTTGAGGGAGGGTTGGTTCAAGATGATCTTGGATTCGTTTGATGCTGAGCTTTGCTCGGGTAGAATTGTTTGTGAGGGTGTGTTCGAGGCTAAGGGCTTCAAGTCTGATAAGCCATCCTGCTTCTTCACAAAAGGCTTTCTTAAGGGCTTCTTAACCACACTCTACGCCAAAGAGGTTTCGGTAGAAGAGATTTCGTGCTCATCTAAGGGTGACGAGAAATGCGTGTTCGAGGTTGAAATGAAGAAGTAGCTTGCTTATGTGATGCGCCTATACACGGCGCTTCGATCCAACATAGATGCTTCAGCTAAGATCTTGGCGCATTGGTAGATCAAGCTCTTATCAGAAGCCTCTAGCTCGATAGTCTCTAGCTTTTCGAGCCTACGGTAGATTGGTGTCAGATTTGGTGTCGGATTTTTGCTGAAAAAATTTTTTCCTGCTGGAACCTGACACTAAATCCGACATTAAAATCCGACACTGACCATTTCATCGCCTTTTTACGCTTCGCCTAGTGAGATTTCTAGCCTAGAGAGTTTCTTCTCAGACTCTATGTTAAGTTCTTTAAGCGCTGAGCCGCAGAGTTTAAGCGGTTTTATGGTTAGATCGTAGAATTTGTGTGCGTTCTTAGTATCTCCTTCGTCTAAATAGGCCTGTGCTTTTGTGTATAGTTGCCATGCTAATGAGGCTGTCTCCAATCCGCCAGGCCAGACAGAGAATCGGAGCTCAACTCATTAAACCATACCCAAACATGTAGCTCCTAGTTACCATCCTTAGCCACACTAACAGTTAGAGTCATGTTTCCACTCACGGTTGGGCGGTAGTATGCCGAAACTCAGCCCTCAGCTTCTGTTAACCTACTCTCGTCTGGGACCATATCAAGTCGCTTCAGCTTCTCGGCGACCGAAGCGGAAGAAGCCTTAACACCACTTAATCAGCTACGAATTAGCAGAAAAATGTGCTTAAACTATGAGAGATTTAACCCGCAGCTATGACCTCAATGACGACCTTGAACTCGTAGTTAGCCTGGGGTACCACCTTTCCGGTTGCTCCCTCCTCCTGACGAGCCCTCCTCGTCAGCGAGCCTCCAGATACCCTCGCCTGGCCTTAGTAGAACGATCCCCAAAGCGTCGATCAACCTATCGCTCAATATCACCTCGTCTTCACCAGGCGTGATGACGGTGCTCGCCTCCACCGGGCCTACTTCCCTCTAACCAGCTAAAACGCTCACTCTGACTAGCCTCCTGATCAAGAAGGTGTTCACTATCGCGCCCCCACACCCCATACTCCCTAACTTCTGAGCCGGTTGGGAGCTCTGGGTATAGACCGAACCTTTCGGCGACTCGCGTCGGGATGACTACTTCAGGCTCCTCGGCCTCGTAGCCGGAGTTGGCCAGAGCTGTCGTGGCGACTCCGCCCCAACTCGACTCCAGCCTAACCCTCACCCTAACCGCCATTGTGTTGGGTCACCGCAGCCTCGCGAATTTACCCACCCTTCTGAGCTTGCCTACACGCCTGAACTTACCCGCCCTCGGTTTCGTAGGTTGATTACTACCCAACACCTAACCACTACACATGCTACAGCGAACCCATATAAACCTTCACCCCACTTTTTGTTCGCTTCCCACCCGTTTAACAATCTGCTTGTATTAAGATTATCTTGTTCCTACGAGGTTCTGTTTCCAGTGTTCGTGGTGCTCACGGTCTATTCCATTTACAACTGGCGAAGTTGTTCAAAGCCGCTTTAGCAGAGAAGGAGCAACACCAAGAGTAAATCAGGAAAAGGGGAAAGTTAAACATTTCACCACACTAGCACGGAGAGCAATCTAAACACACAAAAAGACCGGAAAGAAGAAACCATTTGCAAAAATCATCTCCGCATATGGGAAGATGCCTAAAATAGAGTAGCCTCAAGCAAAAACTATATTCAACGCTTTAGTTTACTGTGGTGGTTGGTGTGGGTTGAAGGAGGGTTGGAGGAGTAGGATAGTGGTTGACCCTAAGGTTCTAGCTGGGAAGCCTGTTATCAAGGGTACGAGGGTATCTGTTGAGTTCATCTTGGATCTGCTCGCCAATGGTTGGAGCGTTAGAAGCATGTTGAGAAACTACCCTCAGCTGAAAAAGGAGGATGTTATCGCCGCTCTAAAGTATGCTGCTGAGGTTCTGAAGGAAGAGAAGGTCTACCCACTTCCTTGATCAAACTCTTAGCCGATGAGAACATACCGGTTGAGGCTGTGGCATTCGGTATATTTAGCCCCATATTACTCCCCATGGTGGTCGAAGACTATCATCGTCCCATTAACATCAGAAATTCTCTTCGCCAATAGGGCGAGAAGATTAAATTTTCCGCCTCCAGTTGTAACCAATATGGCGAGGTGTCTTGAAGCCACTTTGTCGAGGTTAACGGAGACAGGTACTTCAGGGTTTCTCAGCAAACTGCCAACTTTCGCCCACTGGTCTCCTTCTTTACAGAAGACCCTCTTAAGGTCAGAGTATGAGGCTTCTCGAACTTCACTTCCAGGCTCAGGGGCTAAGGATGGAATGGTGACTACACCATTTCAGGTCCTGTAGCATCCCCATTGTTTTCACAACCGCAAGATAGCCCTTGTCCCTCTTATTTCTTGAAGCGGCAACTTTCCCCTCTAGGGCTGTGTAATAGTTGTCTGCTGTCGCCAAAAGGCTGCTTCTAACCAGAGATGCTTCAACCAAACCCAATATGTGTCCTTCTGGAGATTCTACAGTAACATATTCTCCGACCTTTACTCCCCTCTTGGCTATGAAATTGAATCTGTAGGGCTTCTCCAGCCGCGATTCCTAAGGGCTCATTCTCCAAGAACATCTCTTCCTCCTATCTCAGCACACAAGCCGAGCATGTTCGCTAACCTTTCAAGGTCATCGTTTGTGACCTTACATTGTTCATGTGCTAAGCGGAGAACGTAAGGATAACCTGAAACGCTTGAAGTCTGCAGTACGTCTATTAGTCTTCCTGCCTCGCTTTTGCTAATCTTTCCAGGCGCCTCAACTCTTATGCATGGCTTGTTATCAGACAGCCTCACATAGAAAATGGTTACTCCGACATTGTCGTAGTACGGTTTAAAATATCCTGGTAACGAGCCTACATGGTTAAGGTAGAAGATGTCCCCAAAGATTCCACCAAGCATTATATTGCTTGAAGATGCTTTTGAGATAAAGACGACGTTCTCTTGTCCCATCAACTCTCTAGCGTACTCATAGAATTTTGTCGGCTTCCTTATTTCTTCTATCATAAAATCTTGCTAGGACTGAGCCGTCGATGAGCGCGAAATCTGACTTTTTAACGCTCCCCATAGCTAACTCATATTCAAATTCCATCCGCCTACTTTGAAGTTCCGTTCGGGGTCGTAGACAATCTCTCCGTTCTCCTCAACGGATAATGTACCAACACCGAGGTTAAAGAGAGGTTCAACCGTGTAAGAGCAGTCTCTTAGAATGGAGACTGCTTCTACAGCGAAGAGGTAAAACCCTTGATATGGAATGAAGTTCCAGCTGCTGTCTATGCCAGCCAGCTGAGACACTCCCAGATTTGAAGTGTAACTGTTCCAAAGACTCTTCGCCTCCAGCATTATCTCTTTGCCTAGACCGAGATTAACACCACTAACTATAGCATCCTGTAAGTTTATATGGATGCTTTTATAATCACAATTATCGGGTGGTTTTTGGGCGAAACAGTTTTGAAGAAGGTTGAAGAAATTGGAAAGAAGCTCGATGAACTGAGGGATTTTCTTGAAGATGTCTTCTTAACCACTGAGGAGTACACGTTGTTGAAGGAAACCGATGAAATCGTTAAAAGCAAACGCTTTAGCGAGTTGAAGTCTCTTAATGAAGTTTAGAGTTCTCATCCATAAAAAAGCGGATGAGTTCTTAAAGGGACTAAAATCTGAAGACAAGCAGCGCATAGTTGATAAGCTTAAGCAGCTTGAAGATTTTCTGATACTTCATATCTTTGGCGAAGTAGGTGGCGGTGCTTAGAATCCGCTACGCATTCAAACATAAAGGGCTTATCCAGACACCTTCAGAAGACACGGCATGAAGACTAAAAGCCTCAGCTACCTTCAAAAAACTCATCTATAACAACGCCGTGTGAAGCCCTCTAGATTCAGCTATCAAAAGAGTCAACCTACGTTTATGGAGCCGATGAGCCTCCTGCACACTTCATGTGTTCTTCCTGCTCGTCGCGTGGCGTCTTCTGCGTCCCCCCTACTTATGACCTCTTCAGGGGTTAGGAAGGCCTCCTCCCCACCATACAGACTAATCTCCCTCTTTTTGACGAGGATTCTGCTAGTCTCCTGCAGAAACCCCAGCTCAGCCCTAAACCATTCTGGAAACCTCCACCCAACATCAACTAAGATATCCGACACATCGTGAATCTTAGAACTCATCTCCAAATTCCGTGTCTTAGTTGGATGATTATGGATGCTATGGTTGCTAGGGCTTTGTATGTTGATGCTAGCCTTTCGTATCTTATTGTTATTCTTCTGAAGCTTTTGATCCATGCGAAGAATCTTTCTGCTGCGCTTCTCATCTTCTTGTGTGTGGTTTGGTTGTATGGTTTTGGCTTTCTACCGTTTCTTGGGTTTACTGGTATGTTGGCTTGTATGCCCATTTGGTTTAGGGTGCTTCTTATGTGCTCTGTGTCGTATGCTGAGTCTGCGTAGAGCTGGGTTGGCTTTGCTGTTAATTCTTCGATGAGTGTTGTTAGCTTCTTTGAGTCGTGCTCGCTTCCAGGCCCCACTACTATGCTTAGAGGCATAGAATTTCTATCCACGCATGCGTGTATCTTTGAGCCCTTCTTATGTTTGAAGCCATCGTACCCTACCTCTTCTCCCCCTTTTTAGCCTCTACCGTTGTGCTATCAACAGCGACCACCTCGTGCCCCCTTATCGACGCTAGCGCTTTAAGTATCCTATCCCATACTCCTTCAACCTGCCAACGCTTAAGCCTCTTCCAAGCAGTCTTATACGAGCCATACCTTAGAGGCATATCCATCCACCTACAGCCAGTAGTGAGCACGTATAGTATGCCATTTATGACGCGCCTATCATCAGCCCTAGGCCTACCAACCCTAGCCCTAGGAGGTAGTAGAGGCTCTATAACCTCCCACTCACCATCACTAAGCTCACAAAACTCCACAACACACCAAACCTAGAGGATGCTTAAATAGTTTAGAGACAAGTTC
>JAAOZN010000033.1 GCA_011605775.1 Nitrososphaerota archaeon
CCAATTAAAGTAACAGCAAGCGCGTGATTGGCGATTTCTTTGTGAGTGTAGCGTTGAAGGAAATATTCAATTCTCAACCGTAGCCGCATCAAGGGCTTCCCATTCGCATAACCCTACGCCCCACTCCGCCAAAATTTTGGCTAAGCTACTTCCACACATGTGTTCGATATTTTAGCCGACCATCGTGTTTGCAACTTGTTGCGCCGCTTTTGTAGCAATATGCTGTATTTGCAGTGTTTACTTGCTTAAGTTTTTGCGCTGAATATGGGTGGTGGTTCTCATTCGCCTAAGCATGCGTGTTCTTCCCAGCCTACCCCAGAAGCGGAGGCTCAAAGACCTATACTCGGCTAATATGTAAAAAGTAAATATCATTTAATAGCGTTTAAGTTCAAATAGGGGCTCAAACCTACAAATAACTGCAAATCAGATACATGTAAAAAGCATCTAGGTGCATATACGGATGGGTAGACTCACAAAAGAAATGGTTAAGAAGATAAGGGAGAGGTATGAAGAACTTGGAAGCTACGCCAAGGTAGCGAAGGAGCTGAGTTTAGATCCGCGGACTGTGAAGAAGCACGTGTTAGAGGGGGGGTGAGGAGACAGAGGTTGATCCGGCTCCTAAAGCATATAAGCTCTTCAGCGAAGGCAAAAGCCCTGTTCAGACGGCGATTATGCTTGGGCTGAACGCTGACGAAGTTGAGGAGATGTATGAGGGCTACTGGCGGCTAAAAGGGTTATACGAGCTATACGATCTGTATTCGAAGCTCCGAGGCCAAGTTTGGGCCTACCTAACTCTCTATAACAGAATGAAGGATGAAGGAATGAATCCTGAGGAGTTTGTTTCAGCGCTTAAAGACATCCAAGAGCTGAAGAAGGTTAGAATTAGGTACAACAACCGATAATCTTCTTAGGATCGCTATTTTCTTTGGGCTTAAATGCTTCTATCTTCATAGGCTCTATACCTAGTTGCTCACATATAATCTTGGTGTACGCTGATTCTTCATCTAACCCTGATTCCTTCATCTTAGCAACCCTAACCTCCATATCCTTAATCCCCAGCTTCTGGATCAGGTATTGCCTCACATTGGGCTTAGATAGATCTAGCACGCCACTCTCAACCATAGTCTTTAAGGTGGTTAATGCTGGATCTTCTTCCTTAGTAGGTCGAATTGTTGAAAGGTATTCCTCACATCCTTTGAACGAATCCCTCATATCCTCTATCACATCCTCCGGCAGCCTTCCTTTATTTGTAGTGTACCTCGCTTCCATATCGCCCTTATGACCCATGAAGAAGACCGTATAACTGTGGCAGATCCTTCCCTTACTTTCGGCGAGCATGAGCATCGTATCGAAGTATGCCCTCAATACATAAGGCCGCCACGAGTAATATACCCTTATCACCTTGCGGATATCGTCGAGTATGTTAGCTGTCTTTATAAACCGTAAGCCTCTTTTGTCGTAACCTTTTTTTGTCATAGCCTGGCTTCACGGCTATTACTGGAGTTTCTGAGTTAAAAACCTCCCCTTTAGCAAGACGTTCGTCAAGGTAGCTCTTGAGGTAACTACAACCTTCGCTCGTCAGAAATGTAAAGTACTTATGCCCAGCTTTACTCAAAGTTGAGCGGACGACCACCGTAGTTGGAATCTTCTTAAAGTTGATACGGTTGCTCTCTATAAAAAGCTCAGGGAGATCTCCGATTCTCAACCCGTCATCTCCGCGATAGTTCCCAAGGGATTGAGGTCTCAAGCCGGCAAAAGCGATAAGAGCTATCGCCGCTTTTACCCTCGAGTCACCTTGGCTGAGGACCCTTCTCAACTCTTCCTTGTCAGGGATCTTCTCGTTCTCAATAGTGGGTGTATAGCTTAGGTTACTGATCTTGATTCTTCTTTTAGGTTGAATGCCGTTGTAATCAAGCCAACTTTTAACAGCCTTTAAAACACCAGCAATATAAGACGGCGACTTCCTCCTCTCCTCTAATAAAGCTACGTAGTCGCTTAGAAGATCCTCAATAGCATTCAGCTCTTTAGTCACAATAGCATTAGGATCAACGTTGTTCTGACGGATCAACGTTGTTCTGACCACAGAATAAGGCTAAACGCCTTAGATATACATCAGCGGTGATCGGACTACCCCTCGACACGTTTTCGTGCCAACGCCTAATATTAGGATCCGAGAGTAACATTCTTTTCCTAGCAACGCCGTACATATGCCTATCGCTCACCTTTGGAACGCTCTTGTATATAAGCTCAACCCCTAGAGTAGGTGGGCCCGAAGGGCTTCGATCCCTTGACCGACCGGTTATGAGCCGGTCACTCTACCTGGCTGAGTTACGGGCCCACGGAGTACCCCTCATCATTATTTATCGCTCCGCAGTTGTAAGGAGGGGTTCTTGCCACATAAAGTAAGCTTTAAGGGCTAGTTTTAAATTTAACGGTCTACGATGAAAGTCACGCATTATCCATGTTGTTTGGTTTCACGTGAGCCAGCAGATTTAAGAGTGTGGTCATAGAGTGCAGCCAGAAGAGGTGACTTTATGGGAGAAGGCAAGGTAAGAATCGTTCTAGTCCTCCTTTTTGGGTATATCACTTTCTCTATGTTTAGGTTGAGCTTAGGGGTAGCCATACCCGATATTATGGTTGAGTTATCTATAAATGAGCTGGAGGCTGGTGTTCTCTATTCAATCCCTCTATGGTCTTCCGCTGTACTTCTCACTCCCGCTGGGTACTTTGGCGATAGGTTCGATAAGAAAAATGTTCTTCTCTTAGGCTATCTTCTACTCGGCTTGGGTGTTGTGGGTTTTGCATTTTCTTCAAGCTACTTTGATACTTTTACCTTTTTGTTGTTAGCTGGTGCTGGAGGAGGCATTCTCATTCCTAGCTATTACACGTTGATGGGTGAGGCGTTGAAAAATGTTAGAGGCTTTGCCATTGGATTGGCAGCTAGCGTGTATTATATCGGGGGATTGATTGGCTCCATACTCGTTGGGTTCTTCGTTTCTTTACATGCATGGAGAGCAGCTTACCTTGTTATCGGTGTCTTAACTCTCTGTATGCTTATCTCTCAGATCATCTTTCTTAGACGCACAGCACCAGTCAATACAACAAAACCGCGGCTGCTTTTTTTCAATTTATTAAAAACAAGAAATATTGCAGTTTCCGCTGTGGGAATATTCCTAGGAAATGTAGCGATGTTCGCCGTTGCGGCTTGGCTTCCTACTTTCTTTATAACGGTCATCCGATTAGATGCTGCTGCTGCGGGGCTACTGCTTGGTATTTTCTTTCTAGCTCGTGGTCTTGGTTCAATAATTCTGGGCGCTCTCTCCGATAGATTTGGAAGAAGAACGTTAATAATTCTCTCCGCGTTTGCCGCAGCTCTTGTAACTCTTCCACTGCTTTTAACGAGCTACACTCTTTATGTTGCAGCAGCGTATATGTTTAGTTTCGGTTTCCTTGCTTCTCCCTTCTGGAGCTTTTTCGTTACTATTCCGCAGGAGTCTGTGGACAGAGAGCTTGTTTCATCTGTTACTGGTCTAACCCAGACCTTTGGTGTTTTAGGTTCTGCTGTGGGACCTATGATAGCGGGAGCATTCATCACCCGATACGGTATAACTCTAGCCCTCACTTTCACCATAACTTTTACTATATTTGTTCTTACCCTCCTTTCGCTTTTATTGAAAGAGAAGCGACCTAAATATTCAGGGAATGGTTTTAGTGCTTATTAGAGTGGTCTGTGTTTTCTTCTTGCACCTATACACTCATATTCACAGATATGTTTTAATCTCGAATTTTTCTCTAAAAGCATCGGGTTGAAAATAGAAGAGTTTGTGCATAGGTATGGTGAACCCTATTCAGTTAGGCTCGGGATAGACCTCCTCTCAAGGAGGGATGAGGAGATCGTCAAATGGTTTCTAGCATCAATACTTTATAGCAAGCCTATACGCGAATCGTCGGCAACAAAAACTTATTTCGTGTTCAAATCTCGAAATATATTGACAGTGGACAAAATATTGAACATAGGTTGGGATGGTCTGGTAGATGTGTTGGATGAAGGTGGTTATACCAGATATGACTTCAGCACTGCAACAAAGCTACTGAGCGTATTCGGCGAATTAAAGAAGAGGTACGGGGGTAGTTTGTGGAAGTTATACAGATCTTCTAAAGATGGTAGAGATCTTGAACGCAGGCTCAAGGCTCTTGGGAAAGGTGTGGGAGACACGACTGTTTCGATCTTTCTGAGAGATATGAGGCTGATATGGGAGAAGGCCGACCCTAAACCAACACCCCTCGTAGAACTCGCTATGAAGTACTTAAACATAAAGGATCTTAAAGCCTTTGCTAAAGAAAAAGGGTTAAGTCTAGTTAGCCTCGAGACAGCCCTTCTAAGGCTTGCAAAAGACTTCATTAAAAAAGGAAGGATGGTTGAAGTAGAAATATGAGCAAAGTACACAGTTTCGTAGGTATATAAGAAGACATGTTGCTAAGTGGGAGAGTAGATAGAGTGCCTCTAACTACGAGTCTTTAGAGCATTTGCGCACTACCGTTTAAACTATTGGTGCGGTGGCCGGGATTTGAACTCCCGGACCCTTTCTTTGGAAGGGTCTCCCGGGTTTACAGCGCTCCACCTTGAGTTGTTGGCAGGCTGTTGTCCTAGACCAAGTTCTCCGGCTTCCAGGCCTCTAGACGACCACCGCACTGTAGGTGGGTTTGTTTTGGGTTGTGTTTAACTTTATCGCTTCTTCATCCTCCTGCCACAGCTGGGAGGATTGAGATTTTATCGCCTTCTTTTAGGGGTGTTTCTAGCCCTCCTGTGAATCTTACGTTTCTGCCATTTACGTAGATGTTTATGATTGGGTTGAGTCTGCCTTCTTGGTCGAGCAGCTTTTGTGTCAGCGCTGCGCCGTATCTTTCGCCCAAGGCTTTGATCAGTTCACGTAGGTTCGGTGCCCGGACCTTAAGATCTCTGCTTACACCTAACGCTGATGCTAGCGGCGCAGGTAGGGTAACGGTTACTTCAGCCACTTCTATCGCCTCGCTATGATCTCGGCTACTTGTTCAAGCTCTGGTTCAGCGGTCAAGGGTTGAGGTAGGTACGGTGTTAGTGAATCTGTTGCTTTAAGCCCGCTGCCTGTGATCAAACAGACAATCGTCTCATCTGGATCAACCTTACCGTCTTCGACAAGCTTCTTTAAAGCGCCTATTACCACACCACCAGCTGGTTCTGAGAATACTCCCTCTGTTTTAGCGAGCAATTTTATACCTTCGACGATCTCCGAGTCACTTATGTCCTCAGCGTATCCCCCGCTCTCCCTTAGTTTCCTAAGCACATACACACCATCACCAGGCTCGCCTATGGCGAGGCTCTTCGCTAATGTTTGAGGGTGTTCAACCGGCTCTATAGCATCGGAGCCTTTGCGGAATGCTTCAACTATGGGTGCGCAACCCCTCCCTTGCGCAGCTGTGAACTTCACTTTTGATGATCTTATTAACCCTATCTGCTCGAGTTCATCCAACCCCTTGGATATTGCGTGTAGCATAGCGCCGCTGCCTACTGGTGTTACTATGTGGTCGGGTGTCTGCCAGCCGAGCTGCTCCGCTATCTCGAATCCAAGTGTCTTGGAGCCCTCCACGTAGTAGGTGCGCAGGTTTATGTTCACAACACCTATATCATAGGCTTCTGCTGCTTGGGCTGCGATTCTGTTGGCTGTATCGTAGCTGCCATTCACCTCTATAACTGTTGGCGAGTAGATGAGTGCGTGTCCGATCTTTTCAGGCTCAACCCCCTTCGGTATGAATATGTAGCACCTTAAACCAGCCTTAGCAGCATACGCAGCAGTTGCGGCGGCTAAGTTGCCAGTAGATGCGCATCCAACAGCCTTCAACCCGAATTCAAGCGCCTTTGAGACACCTACGCCAGCCGGTCTGTCCTTAAATGAGAAGGTAGGGTTTATGGTATCATTCTTTATGTATAGGTTCCTTAATCCAAGCGCTTTACCTAGGCGTGTTGCTTTGATCAGAGGTGTGAAGCCTGCTTCGATGTCAACTATCTTACTTTCATCCTCTATGGGTAGGAGGTCAAAGTATCTCCAAAAGTTTTTGGGGGCGTTTTGGAAGAAGCTCCTTGTCCACCTCACTTCATCATATTTGTATTTTACATCTAGTGGCCCGAAGCATTTTGGGCAGAAGTAGAGTCTTTCTGCTGGGTAGTGTGTGTGACACTCTCTGCATTCGAGATGAGATATCTTGCCCATTCCAAGCAGCCCTTCTTCTTAGGCTAATATAAGCATCATTATGTTTAGATTTAATTATACTATATGCATTTATTCTTCATTCGGAAATCGAGCCTTATTACCTTGATTCCCTTGGATTGTTCCAGAACCACTGCATATTTGGAGGTTCTATATTTATTTGCCAGAGTAGGGCTATCAGTTCACCGATGTGGTATAATTGTTCCGTAAATGATTGTAGCAAGCATTCTTCTACTGTGAGAGTAAATTCTCCGTCTCTCACCTTTAGTCTCACCTTTCTATTGAGTTCCTCGCTGTTTAATGTCTTGAAGTATTCGCTGGTCTTCCTCTCTACTTCTCTCATATGTTCAAGCACTTGTTCCATAGAGGTGTAATCCTCCCAGCTCTTTCGAACATACTGGTCTTGCTTTCCCTTGATGACCCAGTTTATCATCCAGTCTTCATTATCAATCATGTGTAGAAGTATGTTCTTCATGCTGTAGAAGCTTGCTTCCCTGTTTTTGCAGACCTCTTCCCACGGTAACTCGGATAGCTTGGAGGCAAATTTTGATCTCACTGTATGAGCGTATTGATAAAGCTCTGTAATATTCAGCATAAGATCGTTTGGGAATTGTTTGTATTTATCTTTTGTTTTTAGGGGTAGGTAGGCTCGCCACTTTTCATAGCGCGTGGCTAAATAACATATTTATAGAGGGGGTAGACTTCGATTTAACATTGTATTAACGTAGGGATTAGCTTTGGAGGGCAGTACCCGAAACTCATACCGACTTTTTTTGACCATAGCCTTACTTTCAGCGAGCGCAGGTATGTACAACTACTTTAAGCTCTCGCCTCTTATACCTAGCATTATTGAAGACTTCAAATTCTCTTATGGGTTGGTAGGGCTTCTTGCCGGCTCATTTGGGTTACTTCAGCTGATCCTTTCTATCCCTATGGGTATGCTAGTACGTAGACAAAGCCTGAGGAAAGCGACGGTATACGCCTTGATCCTTATGATTTTAGGTGCTTTAATGGCTGGGGCTGCGTCAGACCTCTACCTGCTATTCGTCGGGAGATTGATAGAGGGTGCTGGTTTGGCTCTAGCTCTAGTCACAGCTCCTTTCCTTGTAGCTGAGGTTTCTGTGAAAGATAGGATTTGGTTCGGTTTAGGTGTTCTGATGATCTTTATGCCTATCGGCAACATACTAGGCCTTAATGTGAGTTCTTGGTTTCTTAAGCTATTTGGATGGAGGGGGGCTTGGCTCACAGGCGTTATACTGCCCATACTAGCTCTTCCACTTATCTTTAAGACGAGACCTATTGAGAGAAGAATGGTTGCTGAACAAAACACAGCCGCAAAACCGAGAGGTCTTGAGGGTTGGCTCGTCGGCCTTCTGCAGATGAGTTACTCGATAACTGGTATGGGGTTTGTTATGTGGGTCCCAACCTATATGATCGAAGCCTACAGCTTTGATGTTAGTATTGCTTCCTTCATCGCCAGCCTCTTTATGGTGATCGGGATACCGACCCCTATCATCGGAGCTTGGTTCTCTGATAAAGTTGGGTCAAGGAAGGTTATTCTGGCACCATCCTTTGGTGTGCTTGCGCTTCTTTACCCCCTAACAACCTTCATCCCAAGCTACCTACTGCCCCTCCATATTCTCGCCGCGGGTTTCTTCTCAGGAATAGTCCCCGCTGTGATACACATCTGTGTTGTGGATCTACTTGGTCCTTCTTCAAATATCGGCTTTGGTATACTTAATGCGAGTAGGGGGTTTTCTCTGCTCTTCGGTCCGCTGATCCTAGGCGCGATTTTGAATACCACCTCGTCTTGGATGCTTTCGTTTGCCTCATTGTCTTTCTTCGCCGTCTTAGCCCTCATCTGCTCCTTATTGTTGCCAAGAATAAAGTGAGCGTTTGCCTCCTCCCCTCAATTAGTAGAGTTACAGGTGTAAGGAGGCTATTTTGTGAGATCTCTGTAGAAGCAGCTTCTATTGCCTGTGTGGCAAGCTACTCCGATCTGCTCAACTATGTAGATCAGAGAGTCGGCATCGCAATCAACCAGTATCTTTAGGACTTTCTGCCTGTTTCCGGATTCTTCTCCTTTCATCCAAAGCTTTTTTCTCGATCTGCTGTAGTAGTGCGCGTATCCTGTCTGTAGGGTCTTCTCTACCGCCTCTTTATTTGCATAGGCTAGCATAAGTATTTCTCCACTCCTAGCGTCTTGCGCTACGACTGGCACAAGACCTCCGCATTTTTCGAAGTCTACTTCATCTATCTTCATATTCTCACTACGACCCCTTTTGATCTAAGAAATTTCTTGACTTCCGGTATGGGGTAGGTGTTGTAGTGGAAGATGGATGCTGCTAGTGCTGCATCTGCGCCCGTTTTTTGGAAGACTTCAAGTATGTGTTCCGGCTTACCACATCCTCCACTCGCTATGACTGGTATGTTCACAGCATCGCAGACCGTTTTGGTTAGGTTTATTTCGTAGCCGTCTTCTGTGCCGTCTCTATCTATGGATGTTAGGAGTATTTCGCCGGCACCAAGCGCTTCCACCTTCTTCGCCCACTCCACAGCATCCAAGCCCGTGGGTCTCCTAGCACCGTAGGTGTAGACTTCGTAGCCTGAGGGCGTCTGGTTCGTCTGCTTTGCATCTATCGAGACCACCATACACTGGCTTCCGAAGCGTTTTGAGACCTCGGTCACTAGCGTAGGGTCTTCTACGGCTGCTGTGTTGATCGTAACCTTGTCCGCTCCACTACACAGAACTTCTCTAGCGTCCTCTACGCTTCTTATGCCGCCACCCACTGTGAAAGGTATGTCTAGGTTTGACGCAACATCTCTGACCAGCTTCTTTAAGATTTCACGTTTCTCTACCGAGGCTGTTATGTCGAGGAAGACGAGTTCGTCAGCACCGTCATCCCGGTACTTGCAGGCTAATTCGACAGGGTCGCCTGCATCCCTCAACCCCTTGAACTTCACGCCTTTAACCACCAGCCCTCGGTCCACATCTAAGCAGGGTATGATTCTTTTGGAGAGCATGTCTTTTAACCACCCTTTACTGCTCTTATGGCGTCTTTTAGGTTAAGTGTTCCCTCGTATAGGCATCTGCCTAGTATGCACGCGTATGCCCCAGCCTCTTTCAGGGCTAGTATGTGTTCTATGCTTTCGATGCCTCCGGCTGCCAAGATCTTGAGGCTTCTATTCTTTGAAGCTTCTCTTATGGTTGTGTAGTCTGGTCCAGATAGGGTGCCGTCTCTCTCTTTTGATGTTAGTAGTATGTATTTGACACCAAGATCGACCATTTCGTCTAGAGCTGCTTGGAGTTTTACTCCGCTCTTCTTTGTCCAGCCTTCTATGAGGGCTTCATCGTGTAGGTAGTCTAACGCTACAGCTACCCGCTCAGCACCATAGGTAGATAGCAGCTCACGGATGAACGATTTATCGAGGATTGCTTTTGTTCCTATAATTATGCGGTGCACACCGCTTTTGAAAAGATTCTCGGCTTTGGCGACGCTTCTTATTCCTCCCCCGACTTGAATCTTTGCCTTAACGCTCTTTGCTATCTCCTCTATCTGCTGTGTGTTATCGCCTAGACCTAGTGCTGCGTCTAAATCGATTATGTGGATGGTCTCTGCTCCCTCATCAACCCATTTCTGCGCAGTTTCAACTGGGTTGGTGTTGTAGATCTTTGCGCTGCTGGCTTCGCCTCTATAAAGTCTTACGACGCACCCCTTCATCAGATCGACCGCTGGTATGATCTCGAAGGTCATCTCTTAATCATCTTGAGGAAGTTTTTTAGTAGGGTCTTGCCTGTTTCAGCCGACTTCTCCGGGTGGAACTGTGTGCCGATTAAAGCGTCTCTGCCCACGATAGATGGGAAGGTTAGCCCGTAGTGTGTTTCGGCCAACACACACTCTTTATCTGTAAGTGAGGGGTAGTAGGAGTGGACGAAGTAGACCCAAGAGCCGTCTTGAACACCCTCTACGAACTCATGCTGTTTAACTATCGTTAGGGTGTTCCAACCTATATGTGGGATCTTAACCCCCTTCGGCAGCCTACGCGCTGAGCCTGGGATGAGGCTTAACCCCTTACCATCACCCTCTTCACTCCCCTCTAAAAGAATCTGAAGCCCTAAGCATATACCGAGCAGAGGTCTTCCAGCTTCTATGTAGTCGCAGATGGTCTCTCTTTCGCTGCTAAGCTTCTCTGCTACAGGTGTGAAGTTACCTACACCAGGCAGTATTAAAGCGTCTGCCTCTAAGCCGTCTTTAACGGTATTTATCAGCTTGACTTCTGCACCCAGTCTCTTTAGAGCGCAGGTTATGCTATATAGATTGCCTACACCATAATCCAGTATCGCTACAATCAAGCTAAAGGACACCTTTCGTGCTAGGTACGGTTTTGCGTCTGGGGTCTTCTTCTACGGCTTCTCTGAGCGCTAAAGCAAGCGCCTTAAAGGCAGCCTCTACCTTGTGGTGGTCGTTTTCGCCGTAGTGTATGTGTAGGTGGATGTTGGCTTGGAGGGAGTCTGAGAATGATCTTACGAAGTGGTAGATATCCTCAACCACCATATCTTCAACACATAACCCGGTTGTTTTAAGGTCTACTACACAGAACCTCCTTCCACCTAGATCTACGGCTGCTGAAGCTAAAGCATCATCCATAGGTGCTGAGGCTGAGCCGAACCTCTTGATCTTGGGCTCCTCCCCAAGTGCTCTTCTTATGGCGCTGCCTAGGCATATTGCGACATCTTCCACTGTGTGGTGTGTGAGATCTCCTTCTGCCTCTATTTCTATGTCTATCAAGCTGTGGTGGGCTAGTGTGTTGAGCATGTGTGTCAGATACCTTATGGCGCTCACTACCTTTGCTTCACCTTTGCCGTCTAGGTTTACTGATGCTTTGATGGTGGTTTCTTTGGTCTCTCTTGCTACAGTCGCCCTTCTAGCCACCTCCAACACCTCTCACATATTCGAGTACCTTCGGCAGATCGTTTACCGTAGGTATGATTATAGCTGCTTCAGCGCTCTTAAAGAGTTTTATCACCTTACTTGGGGTGTTTTGTAGAGCGTAGCAGCCTGCGAACAAAAATATACTCTTCACGCAATTTGCGTTCTTCGTCATTATGTAGTCTTCGGAAGAGTTACCTACGTAGAGCACAGACTTAACTTCGCCTAATCCAGAAGCAGCCTCTAGCAGAGAGTAGGGCTGAGGCTTAACATATGGTTTGATTTGTGATTCGCCACCCATCTTATACTTAAGATCCTCTAAGAAGACCATGCCCCTACTGTTAAAGTAGTTGAGGAGATCGCCCAGCGTCTTCTTTGTGGCTAAAGAGCTTCTGCCCGTGGCTAGACCTAGCCTACCTTCTCCAAGCATCTCTTCTAGAGCCTTGAGGGTCTCCTCTGCTACTATCAGCTTCTCCTTCTCGATAAGCCCGTTTTTGACCCTTAGCCCGCTCTCAAAGCCATAAAGTTCTTTGAAGAATTTCGAGCCGTAGAAGTATGAGTCGAAGACTATTGAGATGATGTTACGTGGGGCTTCGGAGTCGTATGCTAAGAATCTTATGAAGTCCTTAAGGTGCTCGGCGCACCCCTCTTGTTCGGCGGACTCTAAGATCTGTCTTTCAGCTATTTCTCTGTCATCTGGTCTGCTCTTTGTGAGTTTTATGAGCGCTTCTCTCAGCCTCTTACCATTCTCCCTGAAGTAGTCTTTCGGCAGCCCACCACTCAGCTTCGAGGAGACTGCTGTTAGGCTTTGTATGGCTTCCTCTGCGTCTATCTGCTTTGTTGCCTCGCTAAATGCTTCTTGGAAGCGCTTCGGTAAGCTCTTGAAGAGCGCGAGCGCTATGACATAGGTTGTGTCCCAGTCGAAGTTGAAGCCTCCCGATAGCCTCAGATTGTAGATTGCTTCTTTAGGTATGATGCTCAGCGGAAGATGTGTTTGTGTTAGATTTGTGAAGATATGCTGCACAGTTCTCCTGATGGCTTCGTCGTAGGATCTTCTTGCATCTATCAGCACGCCGTCGCAGTCGAATATGATAGCATCTAGCGACTTGATCTGCTCGAAGCTATCTGATCTGATGTATGCTCTGCCCCCATCTAGGCTGAGTTCTCGGTATTCGTTAGGCAAGCTTCTTCAGCCTCTCTTTGATCGAGCGTGCGTGCCCATGGAACCCTTCTCCCTCGGCTATGGTGACGAGGTCTTCAGCTACAGCCTTAAGCCCCTCTAGGGTACTTTCAACAACATTAACCCTCTTTAGGAAGTCGATGACGGAGAGTCCCGAAGCCGACTTTGCGTAGCCGCCAGTAGGTAGAATGTGGTTTGGACCTAAGCCGTAATCCGTTGCTGCTGCTGTTAAGTGCGGTCCTAGGAGTATCAGCCCAGCAGATGTTATCCTCTCAGCCAAACTTTTTGACTCGGCTGCGAATATCTCAAGATGCTCTGGCGCGAAATCGTTCACGAAATCTATGCAATCAGCGATATCCTCAGCTACCGCAGCGAAGCCATTCGCCCTTAACGCCTTTTCGACAACTTCTCGCCTCTCAGCCTCGCTAACAATATTCAACAACTCTTCTTCGACCGCTTTGATGAGCGAGGAGGATGTTGTGAGAAGACCGCATATCGATGAAGCGCCGTGCTCCGCTTGCGCCACAAGATCTAAAGCGATGAGCCTAGCGTCAGCCTCGCCATCAGCCAGAACCAAGATTTCACTTGGACCGGCTGGTAGATCTATAGCAACATCCTTTGAAACCTCCATTTTGGCGTAGGTGACATAGATATTACCCGCACCAACTATCTTCAAGACAGGTCGTATGGTTTGAGTGCCGTACGCAAGGGCAGCGATAGCCTGCGCGCCCCCAACCTTATACACTTCACCAACCCTACAGATGTCACAAGCGACCAGCATCAAAGGGTTAAGACCACGCTCAGAGGGAGGTGAACATATAACGACCCTCTTCACACCAGCCACAGAAGCCGGAACCGCAGCCATAAGCACGCTGCTTGGGTACGCTGCTTGACCACCTGGCACATAGCATCCAACACTCTCAATCGGCTTAAGAGCTGTTTTGACCCAGATACCCTCTATAGGGTTATAGACCGACTTTAAACCTTCGAGCTGAATCGCGCTAAACTCCTTAATCCGCTCTTTGGCTCTCTCAAGCGCCGAAACCTGCTTCCCGCTGACCCTATCGTAAGCCTTCGTGAACTCTTCGACCTCAACTCTGAGACCGATCTGGCGTAAGTCGACCTTATCGTATTTCCACGTGGCTTCTATAAGGGCTTGGTCACCCCTTTTTTTAACATCTTCAATTATACTTTTTACCGTCTGCAGAACCTCTTCATTTATCGATGCTTCCTTCCTCCTAAGGTGGGCTGCGAGCTTCGCTCCCTCACCTCTATCTATCTTATAGTGTGTTAGCAGCTCTATTCACCTTCATCCTTCGCTATGTCTTCAAGAGGCAGTATCTGCCTCGGGTAATGTACCACAAGACCCTGAGCCAGCCTCCTTAACTTCGGTAGGATCTTAAGGAACTGATTCTTCTCGATGACCGTGTTCACTGAGAACCAACCCTTCTCTGAAAGTGGGCTTATGGTCGGCCTTTTGAGCGCTGGTAGCTCGCTGACAAGCTTCTCCAGATTCTCCTCTCTAACATTCACGAATATGTGTAGCCTCTCCCTAGCATCGACCACGCCTTTGAGGAGGGTGAGTATGTCGTAGATCTTCTCCCTCTTCTCCCTATCAAGTAAAGCTTTTTTATTTGCTATTAAGGCTGCTGAGGACTTCATCACTATGTCGAGGATTTTGAGGTTGTTCTGCTCCAGCGACCTCCCGGTCTGAGTCACATCGATTATAGCGTCAGCATCTTCAGGCGGCTTGGCTTCGGTTGCGCCGAATGAGAGATAGATCGTAGCCCACTTATTCTCACCCCTCCTCCACCAAGGGGTGACGACTAGAGGTCTAGCGTCTCCAAACCTCTCTTTGTATGCTGGGTTTGAAGCAACATACTCCTCTGAGATATTCAAGTATTCGGTTGAAAGCCTAAGCACCTTACCCTCATCCCATAGGCTTCTGCAGAAGTCTGCAAAGGTTGTGTAGCTGATCTGCTTAGGCACAGCAACGACGAGCCTCACGTGCCCGTATTGGAGGTCTAGGAGCACTTCGACATCAGCACCAGTCTCTTTGATCCAGTCTAATCCGGTTATTCCAACATCTTGCAGCCCCTCTGCAACGAACAAGGGGATCTCTTGGGGTCTGAGCATCTTAGCCTCTATCTCTGGGTCGCTTAAAATGGGGCGGTATGATCTCTCATCGATAGAGATGCCGAACCAAGCCTGCTCAAGCAGCTCGAGCGTGGCCTTTTCAAGAGAGCCTTTTGGTATAGCGAATCTAACCTTCAACTCCAACCACCAGCGGCATAATAGACGGGGTCCGAGTCTTCAGAATCTACGCTAGCAGAGCTGGTGATGAAGGTAACCGACCTCTACTAACCTCATCCCCGTTCAACACTTAGGCCGCATCTGATCTTATATAAACCTTCTTAAACGATAGGTTACTGCTGTGTAGTGGAGCTACGCTTCAGCTCCTCGAGTATCTCCTTCGCTCTGTCGAATCTTATACGCTTCTCAGCCACCATCCTCTGAGCCACAAGATCTATCAAGGCGCCTTGAGCACCAGCTGCGACAGCAATGTTCCTAGCGTGGAGCTTCATATGCCCCCTCTGAATCCCCTCCTGTGATAGAGCCCTTAACGCGGCGAGGTTCTGTGCTAAGCCTACAGCAGCCATTATCTGAGCGAGCTCAACAGCGCTCTTCACACCCAGAATCTTCGTGCAGACCTTAGCCACAGGGTGAGTGGCAGTAGCACCACCAATCAACCCAACAGCCATAGGGATCTCGATCGTACCGACCAAGTCGCCCTCCTCGTTCTTCTCCCAAGTGGTCAAGGGGCTGTAGTGCCCACTCCTAGCAGCGTATGCGTGTGCGCCAGCCTCAAGAGCCCTCGTATCTTGTCCAGTAGCTAGAGCGACTGCGATGACCCCGTTCATTATCCCCTTGTTGTGTGTGGCGCATCTGTAGGGGTCTGCTGCGGCGAAAGCGTAGGCGCATACGATGTCGTCAACCACATTCTCGCCTCCCAGAGCGTTCTTATCGACTACAGTCTTGGCTCTAGCAAGCCTCTTAGACGCAAGGTTTGTTACTATTCGAAGATAGACCTTGCCCCTTGTCTTCTGCTCTATCAGCGGTGCTACAGCTTCGCACATAGTGTTGACAGCATTAGCACCCATAGCATCTCTGCAATCAACAAACAGCTCCGTGATAACCATAGGTCCGAGTAGCGTATGCAGAACCTTCACATCAAGATCCTTAGCACCACCACCTAGCCTAACCAGCACAGGGTCTTGGGCGTTGGCCAACTGTAAGATCTCTTCTTTGGACTCAAGTATCACCATCTTAGCCCAATATGGGTCAACGACCTTGGTCAACTGGATCTGCCCGATCATGATTGGTGGTGTTGCGCTTGTTGTGAAACCGCCCTTAACCCTAGCCATTTTGGCTGCGTTGCTTGCCGCTGCAACTACTGAAGGTTCCTCTATAGCCATAGGTATCAGATAATCCCTACCGTTGATTAGGAAGTTAACCGCGATACCGAGGGGGATCGTTATCCCGCCGATCACGTTTTCAATCATCCGATCCGCTAGATCTAAGCTCAACCCCTTCATCGAGCCTATCAGCGCCGCTTCCTCATCGGTTAAGTCGGCGAACTCCTTCACCACCTTCAACCTCTCCTCTGGGCTGAGTTTGTAGAAGCCAGGCAGCAAAGACGTCTTAGACATATCCACTACCATAGACCAACCCTTAACTCGAGCCGAAGATATATGTTTACTCAGCCGCTTTAGATCTAAAGGTATGCTTCGATCATCGCCGAACCGCTCAAGAACGATTATAAACCCATGTTTGACAACTCTATGCCCAGAAAGAGGGCCGGTCGTCTAGTCTGGTTAGGACAACAGCTCTCTGGGCTGTCACGCTCTGACACGGCGTAGGTCCCAGGTTCAAATCCTGGCCGGCCCAC
>JAAOZN010000034.1 GCA_011605775.1 Nitrososphaerota archaeon
CCTTAAAACCTTCTAACGCATCGTTATCGTAAAGAATTTTCAACTCAACACCAACTTTTCTACCCATAACACTATCATGCAACCTAAAACATTGAGCAGAGTATAATCTCAACTGGACACTGTTTACCTCCCAAACCCCTTCTTAAATGCCTCGAGCAAACACATCAAAAAGTCGATGCTTCTTTCCATCTTCTCCAACCTTGTCACTAGAACAATAATTCCGCTCCAAGTCTGTCCCAGATGGCCGCTATCTCTTTCGCAACATCACATTCCGGAGAATATTCAACTATCGCTTTTCCATTGACCATAGCCTCCGTAACCACAGGATTGAAAGGTATGTTACCAACAACTTCCACACCATTCTCCTCGCAGAACGTAGAAATTTTAGAGGCATTATCCATATTTACATCATACATATTCACGCAAGCGAAGGGTCGAACATTGAAGTATCTTAGGAGCTGTAGCGCTCTTTCTAAGTCGTGAATACCCGACATCGTAGGCTCGGTTACCACTAAAGCTGCATCTACGCCTGTAACGGAAGCTATGACTGGGCAGCCGATTCCAGGCGGGCCGTCAATAATTATGAGACTGCTTCCCTCTTTTTCAGCCAACAGTTTGGCATTCTGCCTAACCACCGTCGCAAGTTTCCCAGAGTTCGATTCACCTGGGTTAAGTAGGGCGTGAACCATAAACCCATATTTTATCTTTGAGATGTAGGCGTAGCCCGAAATTCTTTCAGTTAATGATACAGCTTTTACCGGACAGACGATTGTGCAGACGCCACATCCTTCACAGGAGAAAGGATTCACCGTGAGGTCTTGGGTTATGGCGTCGAATCGGCATTTTTCTCTGCAGATGTCGCATTTAACACATTCCATTTCGTCGATAACCGCTATTTTCGAACCCCTAAACTCTTTTGTTTCGAGGACTTCTGGATGCAAAAGCATGTGAAGATCTGGAGCATCAACATCGCAGTCTGCGACCACAGCTTTTTTCGCCAGAACAGCGAAGGCTGCGGTTATGGTTGTTTTGCCCGTTCCACCCTTCCCGCTTAAAATTGTTATTTGTTTCAACTGCCCACCAACCCCTTAATGTCTTCAAATAATTCTTGGAATCTATCGGCCCACTCGGGCATTTCTAAGCTGAATGGAACTCCTCTCGAGTAAAGCTCTGCAATCTTTCTCAGATAAGGGATTTCAAGCAGAACCGGTATACCTTTTCCCTTACAGTATTCATAAACTTTCTTGTCGCCTATTCCAGCCCGGTTAACCACAACACCGTGGGGAATCCTCATATCCTCTAAAACTTTAACAGTTATCTTCAAGTCATGAAGCCCGAATGGTGTCGGTTCGGTTACAAGAATACAGAAGTCGCTGCCCTTAACCGTTTCAACCACGGGGCAGCTTGTTCCAGGTGGGGCATCTAAAATAACATTTCTGCTCTTATCCAGACGCTTTTTCACCTCTCTAATTAATGGGCCAGCCATCGGTTCGCCAACTTCAAGCTCGCCGAAAACAATCTTTAAATCGTCTGTGAAGCCCTCTTTAATAACCCCGATCCTATTTTTTCCTTCCTCAATAGCTTTTTTAGGGCATATTAAGATGCATCCTCCGCAGCCGTGGCAGAGTTCTGGAAATACTAAAATTCTTTCTAGAAGGGCTAGAATGGCGTTGTATTGGCAGAAAGCCGCACATTTTCCACAATAATCGCATAACTCCTCCTTCACGAAGGGAACAAGTCTACAGACCGGCTCTGCGCGGGTTATTTCTGGATTTAGAAGCAAGTGGGCATTTGGTTCTTCAACATCACAATCCACTAATTGGGCATTTCCTATGGAGATTGCCAAGTTAACCGCTACAGAAGTTTTGCCTGCGCCACCTTTTCCACTCGCAACAGCCACTATCACAACAATTTACCTTCTTCGTTGCTTATTTTGAACACTTTTAGTGGCTAATTCAGCGCAGCCACCTTCTTAGAAAGCTTTCCGTAATTATTTTTCTGGAACACCCACGAAAGCTTCATCTTTATCGGTGGCGTGCGTGGTGGCAACCTTCTGTTAACTCTTCAAGCTTATCCTGTCTGTATGCTTCGACGACATCTTTAACCGTGTCTGCGCTGGCTCTCAAGATGGCTATCCCTGCTTCTTGAAATATGCTTAGCGCTCTAGGGCCCATTCCGTAGGTGATTACTACGTTCGGACCAAGTTGTAGAATGCGGTCTGCGGGTCTTCCGAATCCGCCGAAGTGCTCGCCTTCATTTGGCACCACTTGAACGTTTAGTATATTGCCCTCCTCCAATTCAACGATTATAAAGTAGGGGGCTCTGCCAAAATGCTCCGACAATCTAGCGTTAAGCCCATTTCCATCTTCAGCCGGTATAACTACTCTCTCCTTCAACTTTTTTCACCTCCTTCTATTTCGGCTTCCCGCAACATAAGATCTTCGTTTTCTGCGCAGCCTACGGCTACCACACTCCTCGCCTCCAACCACGTCCTCTGCCCATCCCCATTCCAAAATGCCCGCCAACAGTTGGAGCATTTGTCTCCTTAAGCTCCCCTCTCTTATATTTTTCAACAACTTCCCTCACAGTTCCAGCCGCACCTGTTACAATTTTTATCCCTGCAGCCGACAGAGCTTGAAAAGCGTTAGGCCCTACAGATCCAGTTATAACCACTTTAACCCCTTTATTCGCTATGATTTGTGCTGCTTGTATTCCAGCGCCACCCATTGCGCTTGAAGCGGGATTTGGAACAGCCTCAAACTGCATAGTTTCCGAATCCACTATAATGAAGTATGGGCATCGCCCAAATCTTGGATCTACGGGCGCGTCTAAGCTATCTGCTGTCGCAGATACGCAAATCCTCATTCAACTATTCCTCCTCTGATCATCCTTTTTTATTATTGATCTCGGCAAAAGTGTGATGGGTTAAGCTTCCCTCCTCATCTTTATACGTACCAATACGCATTTCGGCTTTTTTAAACATTTAATTCACCTCTTTAACGTTCTCATTTCCAGTCTCCTTAGGTGTGATTGGTTTAAGCGGGGTCCAAAAGGGTCTCCACTCCTCCGAATACTTTTCGATTTTCTTAACGATGTCCATGAAGGCTTTTGAGGCTGGTGATTCTGGATGCCTAACTATGAAGGGGTTTCCGTCATCCGAGTCCACGCATATCTCTGGGTCTATTGGTATACCTCCTAAGAATGGGACATCTAACTCTTCGGCGATCTTTCGTCCACCACCTGTTTTGAATATGTTTACTTCTGCTCCACATTTTGGACAAACAAAACCGCTCATGTTTTCAACGATGCCAATCACCGGGATATTCAACTTCCTAGCGAACGTCACAGCTTTTTTAACAACAATCTGGGAAACTTCTGATGGTATAGTTACTATAACAACGCCTTCCATGTCTGGGATAAGTTGCATGATGCTTAAGGGCTCGTCGCCTGTTCCTGGAGGAAGATCTACAAAAAGGAAGTCGAGTTCTCCCCAAGTTATATCGGAGAGAAACTGTTGGATAGCCCTCATCTTTAAAGGCCCCCGCCAGATTACTGGCGAGTCGTCGCTTGGAAGTAGAAAGTCCATAGAAACCACCTTTATTCCCAGTGGTCCAATAACGGGAAATATTATCCCAGCAGGGAGAACCTGAAGCCTCTGCCCTCTCAAGCCGAGCATTTTCGGAATGCTTGGGCCGTGAATATCAGCATCGAGGATACCAACGCGGTTTGCCTGGGCTTGCATTGCAAAAGCCATCGCAAGATTTACTGTCACGGTACTTTTTCCAACACCACCTTTCCCGCTTATAATAGCTATTTTATGCTTGATCTTACTTATATTCTGCTTTAGCCTCTGCTGCTCTTCCCACATCTCCTTTCGCTGATCTGTGCAATCACTTCTTTTAGAACATGATTCGCACTTGCCGTCACATTCAGCGCTCATATTGATTCCTCTAATGCGCTTGCTACATAAACTATATTAATACTTTGTGTTTAGAAAATAAACAGATGACTAAGCGTTGGATGAAGTTGATAGAAGGATAATCGCCCAACTTCAAATGGATGGTAGAGCTACTCTAAAAGAGCTAGCCAAGAGTGTTGAGTTTACAAGCACGGGAGTAAAGAAGAGGCTTCAAAGGCTTATCCAACAAAACGGCATAAAAGTGACCACTTTAATTAACCCTTTCTTTTTCAAACTTTACCCTGCTGTTGTCCTTTTAGAGATGGAAAGCGCAGAAGCGATGCAAAAACTTCTTGAACGCTTCAAAGACTGCCCAAGAGTAATCAACATATTCAAAACAATAGGCGGCTACAACCTAATAGCCCTAGTTGTAGCAGAAAACCAAGACACACTAGAGAGCATATCCATAGAGAAATGCTCACTGAGAAGCAGCGCAGGCATACGTAGATCAGAATTCTACCCTATCGGCGAAGTCTATTTTACGCCATTCCTTCAAGTACGGGAGCACCTAACCCACAAAGAGAAAGAGAAAGCACCATGCAACGTGGACTGCAAACCCTGCAGACGCTACATAAACAATAAGTGCGTTGGATGTCCAGCAACGGAACATTATAAAGGAACATTATAAGAAGTTTCAGCGCACCCAAACGACCTTAGTTCGCGTGAACCAAAGGTTGGCGTTCGCAAATATTCGATAAAGGACAATGCTACATGGAAGTATTCTACTTGTCACGTGCGTTTCTGGGCTGTGCTTACAAAAAGAGTCACCTATGTGAATGCATCAATACAAGCAGAAAAGCTTGAAAGATCGAGAAAAGTGTCTAAAGATAAGGAAAGACATATAACAAGCCATCTCTAGACCCAACACTATGGACCTAAATACTATTAGAGAAAAGTATCCAAATCTTTGGGTCGCTACGCGGGTGTTAAAGAGAGATGAGAATGGTCAACCTATTGACTTTGAGTTGTTAACTGTGGGTCCTCACAGGATTGCTGTCAGAGAAAGAGCCCTTAATGAAAATGATGCTTGCTTTTTCTCTACAGGTGACGTATTTCGAGAAGGGTGGTTGGTGATACTATGACCAAGGTTGTCATACCGTTTAAGGATGCTCCAACACTATTTATTCAGATAGTTGGTAAAAACGGTAAGCGAAGAGAATTAAGGGCTATTATAGACCCCGCTGCACAGTACGTCATAATACCGAAAGTTGATGCATTGCAGCTAGGCTATGAACCTGCGTATAAAGAGATGTTGGTTGGCTTATCTGAAGAAGTTGGGTATTTACTTGCGTACACCATAGCTGGTCCAATTGAGGTGTTAGATATCATGATAGATGAGATAAGAGTGGGTGATTTGGTGGTCAAGAATGTTATGGCGCTACCTTACGACGTGCCAATGGAGACGGGTGTGGATGTAGTGCTGGGACATAGTTTCCTTAGTAAGCTTAAAACAGTTATTATTGACTACGAGAAGAAGCAGCTGGTACTAGAAGATTCTCCTCAGCAGCAAACTGAAGATAAAGAAAAGAAGGAGGCTACAGTTTAGTATAGAGATTTTAATGTAGACATTCTACTAGAGCTTTAGGGATCTGTAAGGCAATTTCTAAGACACGTGTTGCGGTTGTTGGGTTAGCGAGCTTCCCAGCTAATCTATTGGTTTTAGCTGCTATTATAGCTGCTTTCTCAACCTCTAAACCACTGTAGATTAGGGCTGACACTATTCCTGTTATTGTGTCTCCTGTACCTCCTATGGGTTCAAGTGTTGGTATATTTGGTTGATCTATGACTGCAAGTATTTTCCCTTCTTTGGCTATATAGTCTTTAGCCCCTTTCACTAGCAGGACTCTGGGTACATTGCCTTGTTTGTAGGCTTGCTCAATCAGACCTGGTATGTTAGTTGTGTCAGATTCAAAGAGGTAATGTTGTATGTATGCTGGGTGTGTCGCCCTAGGGTCTGCAAGGAATGCCATTTCTCCTGGGTCTGGTGTGAATAGATCGAATTCTTTTGCTGCTTTGATGGATTTCATAACGTACATTGAGCCTGCGTCGGCTATAAGAGCAGGCTTTACTTCTTTTATTGAGACCATCATGTTCTTTGCTAAGAGGATGATAGGAAGAAGGTAGTGTAGAGTAAGGACTTTGGGTTTGATGGTTTTTATGTTACTTGCTAAGTGCTGGTATATGATTCTGCTTCCGACACCATCGCCTATATCTCCTGCTGTGACCCAAACCGGAGGGGCTACGCCTAGTGTTTGGCACGTTAGGTGTGATGCGAAAAATAGTGCTGCTGTGCCCATAGTGCAGGGTATTCTCTGTTCACCTAAGATCAGCATGTTACATTCGATCTTAGGAGTGCCTACATAGAGAGGTAGGTCTTTAATTGGGACTGTACCTACTATAACTAGACTCATAGAGTCTTAAAGCCTCCTCAAACGCTCTATCAAGGCATAAGGCGCAGAGGGTGAAGCCTACGTCTCTTGGCTTAGGGGCTTCTGAAAGCTTCTTCCCCACCAGCTCGATGTAGAGATAGGGTACGTCTGGGCAACCCCCACCAGATATGTTACGTATAACACCTGATCCTTTTTCGAATGTTATCTTCAGCGCTCCACACCTAACCATAACTGAGTCACCAAAGTCAAAGACCTTAACGGCATCAAGTGTCTTGGTTGTAGCAGCGTCGATTGAAATTATTTCTGAGTATTTTATCTTGTTGATTGAGAGAAGACGCTGTATGCTTATCTGCTCATTTATATTGAATTCCACACCCAAGTCGCAGCCTCTTCGAAACTCTGGAGGAGGAACTACGAGTTTTACATCGTGGTTCGCTTTCTTTAGTATAGCTTCTGCTTTGAACGCTTGTCTAACTTCTTCGAATGTGATCAGACCTCTACTGCTCAACCGAAAGTGGCACCGCCACATCTGCTTCATAAAATCTACTATTTTTAGATACCTAGGGCGTTTATGATCAAATATATTATTGGTATTCCCACCCAGAAGCCTATTACATACGCTACTGAACTTAGATTACCCTCTGCTGCCATAACGTGGTTGCGCATTGGACAGCCTCCCATCGCTACTGAGAAGAAACCTATACCAAATCCTCCTACGATGCCAACAATTAGAACGGATAGCAGATCTTTTGCTTTAACTATACTTCCGGGTATCGCTGCCAGGCCGTTAAATAGAGCCCAAGGGAAGTTGATTACTGTAAATGGGTCTGCTATTAACATTAAGATTATGTAGCCGACTAGTGCGCCGATGAAGAAGCCTGCAACACCCTTTAGGAGATGAGTGTCTTTAAATAGGTATAGGTCTCGGTACGCTCCCATAAAACATTGCCCAGTTCTTTGGAATAGGAAACCGGCTATAAAGCCGACGATTAATGTCGTGATGGCGAATGCGTATACCAACTTAACCACCCCCCGCTCTCTTCAGCAAAAGCTCCGAAGCCACAATCGCACCAACGATCATAGCGGCTATACCTACGAAGGCGATTACGTCTATGTATGCCGCTCTTAAGACGATCCGTATTGGGCAGGCGCCCAATATTGCTGCGAACGATGCTACCAAGAGACCGTAGATAAATGCAAGCACTGGGTTAACTGTCTTACGCACGTTAAATGACTTTGTGGAGATAGCTGAAAAGTATGCGCCTAGCAGAAGCCCCACTATAGTTAACGCAGGTATTACAGCTGAGATTGGAGCTGGTGTCATGAATGAAAAGACGTTCTTCATGAAGATGTTAACGATATCGCGAACATGGCAGAACATACAGAATCCATAGGCTACAGGCGCTAGCTTATATGCAGCTACACCTTCTACGGATTTAGGCATCAGATTGTAGACCGACTGAGCGAGCGCTGATAAAATTCCAACGATCAGTCCTGCTTGCCATGTTTTTACCCTAATTTTTTGGGACATAGTGTCTTACCCAACCTCTTATCTATTATTTAATCTTAACTATTATTTCATCTTAACTAAAAAAATAGGGGTATCAGAATAATCTAATGAATATATTCACGATATTACTGACAATCAGCCAGAAGAAGAGCACTCCACAATAGAAGCCTATTAAGTAGAAGATAGACATGCCGTTACCTGTGGTGGCATTAACGTGCTGCCTAAGTGGGCAGCCCTCAGCTAAGACGGAGAAGAATGCGTAACCTAAGCCACCAATCGCAGCGAGGATGAGTGTAGATAGTGAGTTGGCTCCTGGTTCGTTATGTAGATACAATGGGAAGTCTGCCATTAGTGGGGTGAATCTGTAGAAGAGGAGGTAGCCTGTGAGAGCTCCTAGAGCCATACCTATGATCGTTCGCATAAAGAGTGTGTCTCGAAATAGGAAGAAGTCTCGGTAGCCTGATATGGAGCAGGATCGTGAGCGCTGCCACAGGTAACCTATTATGATGCCTGCTATGAGTGTTGCTAAGGATACTATGAGAGTCATCTGTGAACCCTCCACTTTATATATAGTATAGCTAAGGTGACGCCTAGCATCATGCCTGCGAAGCCGGTCAATGCGATTACGCTACCGTATGTCAACCCCATGATTATGTGCACGGAGCAGTAGCCTAGCATAAGCCCGAAGACCGCAACCATAAATCCGTTGATATAGTGATCAAGAGGGTTCCTAGGCATCCTAAATTTAAACTCCTTATGCTGAATAGTTGCAAGAGAAGCACCTATCAACACACCAAGCACAGTAAGTACAGGTAGGTCAAGTGAAGGATCGTGAACATAAAATGAGACACTGAAGATCTTGTTGACTGTCCAGTTAAAGAGATCACTAGGGTGGCTTATGAAGCAAATGCCAAATGCTGAGGGAGGCAGCACACCTACCCAAGCTTGAGCTATAGCAGCCCAGAAACCTGTGAAGAAGCCTGCAGTGAGTTTATCAACCTTCACCATACTATTCAGCACCTTCAGAGGATATCTAAAACCTCCTTTACCGCTCTACCAATATGATTGATGATTTCTACTACACGTGTTGCAGGTGTGGGGTTAGCAAGCTGACCCGCAAGGCGATTAGCCTTAGCGGCGATAAGGCAAGCCTTTATTGGCTCATAGCCTCCACCTATTAGAGCTGATAGTATTCCAGTTATTGTATCTCCAGTTCCTCCAATAGGCTCTAAGACAGGTATGTTAGGTTCACTTACGGTGTGGATTATCTTTCCTTCATCAACAATAAAGTCCGTCGGGCCTTTTACTAGAAGGTAGCGAGGCGCATTATTATATTTGTAAGCCTCTTGAATTAGATAGGGTACATCTGTTGTGTCGATGGCGAAAAACAGGCTCTTAACATAAGCCGGATGACCAGCCTCTGGATCGGCTAAGAAACATATCTCACCCGCGTCTGGTGTGAATAGATCAAACTTTCTGCAGCTACCTGTAGCTTTGGCTATAAGCATGCTACCAGCATCGGCTATCATAAATGGTCTCTTCTCCCAGTAGTCCAGCATCTCTATAAATTCCATGAAGCCTCTGCGGATGGGTAGTATGTAGTGCATCGTTATGGTTGATGCTCCTGTAGACGAAGCATCTTCTGTCAGATATGTGTAGAGTAGTGTGGAGCCATCTCCTTGACCTAAGTCGCCTGCTACTGCTGCCATAGGTGGTTCTAGTTGAAGAGCTTCACAGGTCGTAGCCGCAGCAGCCATCATAGCTGTAGCACCTATTGAGATCATGTCATATCCAAACATTTTATCACCTATATAGAGAGTCTTACCGTCAAACTTTATCTTATCTACTAGAAGGGATTTCTCTTCGATTGGTAGTGTGCCTGTAAGTAGAAGCATCTTTATTTCCTCACCTTTTTCCAAGCTTCAACCGCATGCTCATATGCCTTTTGTAACGTGTAGGCGCAAAGAGTGTACCCTACTTCGTTCGGCTGAGGAGCTTTATCTAGAGGTTTACCTACCATCTTTAGGCCTAATAGGGGTATGTCTGGGCATCCGCCGCCAGAAATGTTCACGATGATTCCGCCTTTCTTTTCAAAGGTTAGCTTCATGTTACCCACCCGTATCATCAAATAGTTTCCGAAGTCAACTTTCTTTACGAGCTGAGAGAGCTGGAGAGGTGGGAGCTCCTCTTCGAATGTAAAAACAACATCAAGTATTGGTATATCGTTCTCTTTTAAGATCTTTTCAGCTGCATTTACATCTTGACTTGGTACCGAGATGGCTAGATCGCAACCTGTTCTGACTTCTGGTGGAGGAGCGCCTGTCCTAATGCTAAAGCCTGCTTTCCGTAAGGTATGCTCAGCTTGCATAGCGTCTTTAAATAACTCAAACAAGAAGAGTGCTCTTGTATACCCCTCTGCTTTGCTCAAACGGCAGCACCTCCTTTAGCATATTTATCAAACTCTAATATGTTCTTTGCAAGATTTCTGATTGCTTGTACAACGTGTTTAGAAGGGCGTCCATATGTCTTCGATACTTGTACCCCTATCAGTTTAAAGACGCATCCTTTGAGATCTGATGCTAAAACTTGGGCGATTAGTGCGAGAGGTAGGTTATGTGTGATTAGAGGCTTGGAATGATGTTCTAGCAGATCCTCAATTATGAGTGTGCCAGGCTTCAAGTTTCTGTCTACGGCGTCTACCATCAGCACGAGGTTAGGCTTGGATTCTTTGACTTCTGTAAGAAATCTTTCAGGTGTGGTTTCGCATAGCATAGCTTTGATGTTTACTAAGCGTTTGTGTATCAGCTTGTACAATAGGAGCCCTGCGACGTCATCGCCGAAGTCACTGCCTATACACATTACTATGATGTTTTGTCCGCATACTGAACTTTTTATCTGTAGTAGAGTATTCCGAATCAAGATTAGATGGTCTTCGCCAAAGCTAATTGTTGAGCATTCCTAAGCATCTCTTGGTATAATGCAGCGTAGTTGAATGAGAAGGGACATACACCTGCGCATAGATTGCATTGTGTGCAGGTTGCTAGCTGCTCAGATAATAGGCGTATTTCAGAGGGGATGAATCTCTTTGATCTATGCATCTGATAGTATTTTCTTAGCTTTATTATTGGTGCCTCTATTGGGCTGTTGTTGAAGGCTTTGAATGTTGGGCAGACTTCTATGCAGCGCCCACATTTGCCACAAGCATCTGTGAAGACCATTAGTCCCGTAGGTCTTGACTCGGGTTTGATGACTCTCCAAGCTATTGTTGCAACTGCGTGCCTTATGGCGCCTCCGGCTATTAGTGAGACTACGATCCAGACGTAGATTATGATCATGTGTAGTGTGCCTAGCCATTTAATAGAGGTTGGTGTAAAGCCTACGATGGAGATGAAGCCGAAGACTGGGAAGAATTGAACTAACCCAACTATAGCGAAGGCTGCTAGGAAGGCTAGATCTAAGAAGAAGACTTTACCATACGCGAGTCTAAACGCTGGGTTCCTAATGTATTGAGTAATTATGCCTATGCCCCCGACTATGATGAGGAAGCCTGTTATTCCGTGCGCCCAAGATAGGAGCCAACCCCAGCCGCTGAATACATCCGACACACCTATAGTTAGGAAAGCAACTTCCATGATCAACCCTGTTATTATGTTGCACCATACACCTAAGTGGAAGAGAAAGCTTGTTATGCTGCGTCTTGGGCTTCTTTTGAAAAGGAGTGCAAGTAAACCTTGTAAATATGGTTCCATCTGTCTCCTGCCCATAATGTTTCTTATGGTACTCTGCGCAGGCTTGTACACACCGCATGCAACCTATACATTTGGATACTTCGATTAGCATAGCGTTCTTAGGTTTGACTGCTAGAATCGGCGGTGGTGATATTGTCGTTGCGGCGAGTGCGATTCCTCCTAATCCAGCAGCTGCGCCTATGAAGCTTCTTCTATTCATCTTCAACCTTATCTCACCTCTTGATAACCCTCAAAATGCTTCCATCTTGCGATAAAACTTCTATTATGAGGCTCTTCTCTATGTGGGTAGAGCATGAGATGCATGGATCGTATGCTCTGATTACCACCCCAACTTCGTGCCAGAGCTTTTCTTCATCTACTGTGCCTTGCTTAATGTTTCTTAACGCGGCGTTTAGAGCTGATGCTTCGAAGCCGTTTGCATTCACTACTGTAGGTGTGATTATGTTTGCGTAGGTTACATAGCCATTGTCATCCCACTTGTAGTGGTGAATTAGTGTCCCTCTGCTTGCTTCTACCGAGCCTGCTCCTTCTCCAGCTCGCATCTTGTATTCGGTCATGGTGTCGCCTCTAGAGATTACAGGGTCTGATAGGAGCTGCTCTAAGCGTTCTGCAGCATAAACAAGGCATACATATCTTGCAAGATTGTATTGTATTGTCCCGTGTATGGGTGAGCCAAACTTGCTTCTCAGATCTTTCAGTAGACGATCTGCAACATCGGTTCCTGCCTTTTTCGCTACATTGATTCTCGCTAAAGCGCCTGTTCTGATAAGACCTTTTGCTAATCCTTCGCCTTTTATTGTGACACTCTTTCCGTATGAGTAAGGTATGGGCACCTCTATTATGTGGTCTGTGTAGTTTATAGGTTTGAACTCAGCTTTTAACCCGCCGTTTTTATCTATGATGCTTATGTTGCCTCTGTAGAAGTTTATGGTGTTATCGTAGCTCATAGCCATGTAATTCGATTCTAGTTTTCCGAGTCCACTGTTTTCATTCGCATATTTGAGGATTGCTGGGGCTATTGCTGCATCCCACCATCCTATCACCATCTTCTTAGCTTCTATGACCTCGTTAAGTAGCTCTACTCTTTTGTCTTCAGTAAGTCGTTTAGTGATGCCCCCTGGAACTGCGGTCATGGGGTGAACTGCTTGAACACCTATTGTTTCGATTATCTTTTGACCTATCTCCCTTACTTTAACTACTTCTTTTGCCACAGCCGGGTACTTTTTGTATAGTGCTATGATGTCACGCTGCTTTAGGGGAAGGTCTGGTAGTAGGTAGTCTACGCCTGTCAGTATGAAGAGATGTAGTGTGTGATCGCCTAGTATCTCACCCATGAGCATAAGTTCTCTGAGTTTCTCTGCTGTTTCGGTTGGCGTTAGGTTAAGACCGTCTTCTATGGCTTTTACGCTTGCTAGGTGGTGTGGTACTGGGCATACTCCGCATATTCTTGTGGTGATTATGGGTAGTCTTGTGACAAGTCTGTTTTCTGCAAATTTTTCGAAGCCTCTGAATTCAGCGAAGCACGCTTGCACTCTTGAGACATCACCTTTATCGTCGAGCTGGATCAGCATCTTCAGATGACCTTCGATACGTGTTACCGGCTCGATTTCAATCTGTCTCATCATAATACCTCCTTTAATGCGCTCTTCAGCATCTGCTTGATGACTGGTTGTGGTGGCGGACAGCCTGGTATGATATAGTCTACTTTCACGTATTTTGACAAGGGTTCTACGGTATCAAGGATTTTAGGGGTGTCTTTGTGTTGTGAGGGGTCTTCAGAGCCGTAGGCTCTCCGCAGTAGCTCACTTTTTTCAAAGAGGTTTGCTAGGCCAACAAGACCTGTTGAGCTAGGGCATGTTCCGAATGATACGAGTATCTTTGATTTTTCTCTTGCTTTCTTTACCCGTTGTAGGTCGTGGTCGCTTCTGATGGCGCCTATTACAAGCGTAAGGTCTGCTTCCTCGTAGTCTGTTGTGCTTGCTAAAATCGGGGCGTAGACGAGATCTAGGCGCTTATCGAATAGGTCAAGAAGTGCTGTACCGAGGTCGGCTAAAGCTATTTCGCAGCCTCCGCATAAAGCACAATCTTCTATAGCGACCTTTATTCTTTCAACCAAATACTTCGCCTCTACATATATTTATTGAAATTTATCAAAAAAAGAAAAGGATAGGAGCAGTTTATTACTGCTCACTTAGCTAGGCAAGTAGAGCCCTTTTGACCATAGTTGCAGTGACGATCTTCTTGTATGCGTTGCCTGGCATAGGGATGGCGTCTATTACTGCTTGTTGTCCTGCTTGTGTTGCTGTTTCTTCGGTTATTGCTTTGCCCTTTAGGAAGTCTTCTGCTGCTTTGGCGCGTTTTGGAGTTAAGTAGACTGCGCCTAGTGCTATTCTTGAGTCTGTTACGTTTCCTCCTGAGATGTTGTACCAGACGGCTGCGCTTGCTATTGCGAATTCGATGCTTGGTCTTATAGCGGTTTTCATGAATGCTGATTTCGATGTTGCTGGTGGTGTTGGTATCTGGATCTCCTTTATTATTTCGTTCTTCTCAAGGACGTTTCCTGGTTGTAGTTCTGTGAAGAAGTTTTCAGCAGGTATGTTTCTTTTGGTGGTTACTATTGTTGCGTTTAGTGCTACGAGGGCGGGGGCTGTGTCTGAGGGACAGATTGCGTAGCATCCTTTTGGTCCTCCGAATATGCTGTGGTAGTATCTGTTGTCGCCTCCCATAGCGTAGCATATTGCTCCGCCTTTTCTGACGCAGTTAAACTGGTTGTCTGAGGCTCTGTAGTACCAGCACCAGACATCTTGGCAGATGTTGCCTGCGATTGTGCCCATGTTTCTTATGAGTGGTGATGCGACGTGTGCTGCTGCCATGGCTAGTGCTCTATATTTTGTTCGTACGGTTTCGTTGCTTGCTATGTCTACCAGTAGGGTTGTTGGTCCGATCTTTAGTGTTCCGCCTTCTTCTTTTATGTAGCTGAGCCCTGTGACTTTCTTTATGTCTATTAGGGCTGTTGGCTGCTTTGGTAGGGCGTTTTGCTTCATCACGTGTAGTATTTCTGTGCCTCCTGCTATGATGGCTGCGTCTGGTATGTCTGTTAGTAGTTTAGCTGCTTCGTCCAAAGTCTTTGGTTCATAATATTTGATTGGCTGCATCTTCTTTACACCTTCCCTAACGACTTAAGGATTTTGTCTGGCGTTACTGGTAGTCTGTCGAAGTATACTCCTATGGCGTTCGCTATCGCGTTGGTGATTGCAGGTACGATTGGTGAGGTTGGTGGTTCACCTAGGCCTTTTGCGCCGTGGTTGTATGAGTCTGGTGGTTGCTCCGGATTCTCAACGAAGTCGACAATGATTTCTGGGGTTTGCAAAGACAGCGGCATCTTATGGTCTAGCATGGATGCGTTGTAGCATCTTCCTGTCTGTGGGTCGAATAGTAGCTCTTCTTGTAGAGCCATGCCTATGCCTTGTATGATGCCTCCGTGGACTTGGCTTATGCAGCTCTTGCGGTAGATTACTCTGCCTATGTCGTGGACCGCTACAACTCTAAGCACCTTAACGAGGCCTGTGTCGCAGTCCACTTCGACTTCAGCAATGTGGGTTGCGTAGGTTCTTTGGGTGGTGTTTGCTGGAGGAATCCACTGCCCACCTGCGATTATCCAAGGTGGTGATGCAACCAATTCTTGGATAGTAACGGATTTAGAGGGGTCAGCAGCTACGTAGATCTTCTCTTCACCTAATTTTAGGTCTTCTTTTGCTACCTTCAGTCTATCTGCGGCCCTTTGCAGCAGCTGGTCTTTCACTTGGAGAGCCGCGACTCCAACCGCGTTTCCAGCGGATTTAGTCTGCCTGCTGCCGACTGTCGCTCCGCTGTCTGGGCCTGTGTCTGTTGAGTAGTTCGCTACAGTGACCTTTTCGAACGGTAGCCCAAGGTGCTCGGCAGCGATAATAGCAAGCTGCTCTCTCCTCGCATTACCTATATCAGTAGCGCCCGTGTATATTGTAAGTGAGCCATCTGCATTCATAACTAAAACGGCTGCGTTAGCTAAGCTACCGGCTCCGTGCCCACAGCAGTGGTTCGCCACACCGATGCCTCGCACAACGCCTGAGGTTGGTTTGGTCTTGGGCCAAGGCTTCCACTTCTTATCCCACTCCGCGAGCTCCCTTGCTCTGTTTATGCACTGAGGCTGACCTATGGATGGTATTCTATTTCCAGTAGTAGGATCTTTGTCTCCTTGAGTAAACATGTTGTTCTTCAATCTGAACTCTATCGGATTCATGTTGAGTTGGAAGGCAAGCCTATCCATGGCGGTTTCGATCATCCAGCAGCTTTGGGGATCTGCTACACATCTTAGAGGACCTGTTCTGCAGGTGTTGGTGTATATGTCGTAGCATTCGACGTAGAAGTTCGGCCACTTATATATGAATAGTTGCTCTGTAGCCATACCTGAGCCCCAGACGCTGTAGTATGGTCCTGCGTTCGAGTAGTTCTTCGCCTCGAATGCTGTAACAGTTCCGTCCTTCTTAAGACCGAACTTAAAGTATGTGGCACACGTCCAGCGGTGATTTCCTAATACGAGATTTTCTTCCCTAGTCAGCTTGTACTTAACAGGTCTACCAGTCTTCATCGAAAAGATGGCTGCGAGTATTGGTGGTCTTACTCCTGGCTTACCGTCTCCAAAGCCACCACCGCATAATTCGGCGTGTACACATATTCTACTTTGTGGTATATTCAATGCGCTTGCCAAACTGTTGCGCGCACCATGCATGTGCTGAGTATCTGTCCAAACATGCAGCCTACCATCCTTCTCCCAGCTCGCTAATGCAGCCCACGTGCCGATATTGTTGTGCTGAATCGTCTGACTCTGAAACCTGAATTCAGCTGTTAAATCGGCTTCAGCTAAAGCCTTCGCTGAATCGCCGACCTTGTATGTTACAGTAGTAGGTGTTCTAACGATGTTACCACCTTCGTGGAGCTGTGGAGCATCAGGCTTCATAGCAGCTTCAACATCCTGCACATAGGGTAGGGGCTCATACGTCACCTTGATCTTAGACAGTGCCTCCTCAGCGATGTAAGGGTCGTCAGCAACGACAGCACACACCTCCTCACCTGGCATTCTAATCTTATCATAGGGCAGTATCATCATAGTAGTGCCAGCTAGCCTCACAGGGCTGTCCTTGAAGTCGAATGGTGTGAGAACACCGTGCACACCCTTTATAGCGAGCGCAGCGCTTGCGTCAACAGCCGTAACCTTTGCGTGTGGATAGGGACTTCTTAAGATCCTCATATAGAGCTGGTTGGGTAGATTAAAGTCCCAGCCAAACTTTAGAACACCTGCTGCCTGCCTCGCCGCCATAATCCTAGGCCCATTGTACTTTCCTACAAGTCTAAACTCTTGCTGCGACATATCACTTCGCCGCCTCCAACACAGACTTCACGATGAAAGGCCAGTTGCCGCACTTGCAGAGGTTGCCGCTCAGCGCCTCCTTCACCTCATCCTCAGTAGGCTTCGGGTTCTTCTCCAACAGAGCCTTAGAGACCACGATTATGCCAGGTATACAAATGCCGCACTGAATACCTTCGTTGTTCACAAACGCCTGCTGAAGCTTATCCAAGTTACCCACGCTACCTATCCCCTCGATCGTTGTGATCTTCCTTCCACTAACCGAGCAGGCTAGCAGCATACAGCTCAGCATAGGCACACCATCAACCAAGACAGCACAGCTCCCACACTCACCCCTATCACAACCAGTCTTAGTGCCAGTCAACCCAAGCTTCTCTCTAAGCACATCAGCCAGACTCCACCTGTTATCAACAAGTAGAGCATAGTCCACCCCGTTTACATTCAGCGTGATCAGAGTACAACTCTTACTCTCCGCTCACCCCTCCCTTTAAGGTAGAATTGTGTTACGCTCCCTGTACCCTCTTTTCTTGGGAACTCCGAATGCTTGGGTTCAGAATCGACTACACCTTTGATTACGAGGTTCCGTTCAGCACCCTTTACATCTGCAACATCTCGACTAATCCCATTCAGAGTTATGAAGCCCTCGTCTTCAACTAGAGTCTCGATGTAGCCCTTGCGGCCTACGTGCAGCACTGGTTTACCATCTAACCCGGCTCTGACATACCCCTTCACGACTCTAATTAGGCTGCCCGCTTTGATCGAGAGCCGCTCCGAGCTTTCAGCCGCTTCATCCCAAAGCGTTACTGGCAAGAAGGATTCTTTATCAAATATTACCAGACGCCTATATCTACCAGTTGTA
>JAAOZN010000035.1 GCA_011605775.1 Nitrososphaerota archaeon
CCGAATGCCTCGCATCACCTTAACCTACTTGAACGAGAGGGCATAGCTAAGAAGAGGCGTGAGGGTAAGTGGATCATTTATAAACTAGCCTCTCCGAAGATTCTTCAACTCATAGAGTGGACGCTCACTTAGGCTCAAGCGCTTCTCCGATATGCTTATAAGCGGTTCAAGAAATCTTTCAATATTATGACCTCTGCGGAAGAGGAGGCAAGATTTAGGGTTCTGTATTTAACCCTAGGTCTCCTTTCGCTCGCGCTGGTTGTAGCGTTACTTGCATATGCTGGTTTGGAGTTCTTCTTACATCGAAGCGAGGGTGTAGGAGACAGCTTGGTTCACATTCAAAATAAGCCTTTTGAGTTCCCTGAGCCAGAGTATTTCCCGATTTATGCGAAGCCTGTCACTTGGCTGTATGTGGGAATGGTGCTCTGTTGGTTCTCTGTCCTCGAATTGAACAGGTCAAGGCTGCTGAGGTATTCGATGTTTCGATTATCCATCTTTAGGCTGATCGCCTTCCTGGTCCTCTGTATATCAGCATACGAAGTATTTTACAACTTCAGCATATGGAGCGCCCTAATGGCTTACCAAGCCACTACAGGCAACATAATCCCAGACATACTTGTAAACAAAAGTCCTAACCCTGAAACACCCTGGAACCTCGTCTTCGCTACGAAGCTCTTCACAGCTCTAGCTGCGATCTCAGCGTACACACTCTGGTACCTGCACCGAATTGAGCAAGCGATCAAAGCGCGGAGAGAATAAGGTGCTTGGGGTGCGTAGAGTACTCTGCATATCACATTCAACCGATGTCGATGGTATAGCCTCAGCAGCACTTCTTAAACTCGCAAAGAATGCGGATGTGAAGCTTGTGGACTACGGCGACTTCATCGATGCTCTAAAGGATGTCTCGAACACCTCCGAGCTTTACATATGCGACCTCGGACTATCACCAGAAACGGCACAACTTTTCTTCAACGAAGTGGAGAGAATAAGAAGTTTCGCTAGGGTAACATACATAGATCATCACCCAAAAGTTAGGGGCTACAGATATGCCCCAAAAACGAATTTCAGGGTTATTCACAGCCTAAAGGACTGCTCAGCAGCCTTGGCATACGATAAATTCAGAAGCATTCTGCCGAAGAGCTCCTCCGCTATTGCAGCTTATGCTGCTCTGACAGACTATTTGGAGAATGGACCCATAGCGTCTAAGATATTGGATATGCACGACCGAATCCACCTTTATTATGAGGCATCGATGCTAGCGTATGCGATAGAGCGGCTAGGAGATGCGCCGAAGGAACTCAACCTCATAGTAGATGGTTTGAGTAGATTAAAGTATCCGCACGAGATTAAGGGTGTAGTTGAGGCGTCATCACAACAAGCCCAAAATGTTACAGCTTTCTTAAAGAGGTTGGAGAAAGAGGGTGTGGTCAAGAGAGGCTACGCCTATGTAAATGCGGCTTCTTTCCCGAAGGGTATTGCAGCCAATCTCGTAAGATGCTTCTTTGGAACACCTGTAGGTGTAGCTTATAAGCTCGAAAATGACTCACCTTTTTTGGAAGTCTCCTTGAGAGCCTCCTCAGCCTACCCCGGAAACCTCGGCTTGATAACTCAGCGCATAGCGTCTGAAGTCGGCGGCTTTGGAGGAGGTCATCCAAAGGCTAGCGGAGCTCGCATACCCAAAGAGTCCCTACAGCGCTTCCTCCAATCTTTAGAGGAGCTGCTGTAGTTCGGTTAGATCTTTGAGAGCATATGTGAATACTTCTCCATCCTCATCCTCTGCCCCTCTGGTTGAATGAGCCAAGTCATCCAGCACAATTCAATAGGTCTATATCCGCAAGCTAAAGCTACCTCTTCAGCCCTCTTTATGAACTCCAAATCATCATACACAGGTTGAAGCCCAGCTTTAACTAAGATCTCGTTTATCACCCGCTTGACGATCTTGTCTGGCATCACTGTGTCTACACCACCCATCATCCTCAGATACTGAAAGGTGACTAAGCCAACCCCCTTCACCCTGCCGATTGGATCAGCCCGCCATTCATCGACCTTCGCCTTCTGAGCCCAACCCCTTAATGCGGCTCTATCATCGCTACTTTGTGTTGAAAGATAGGCTGCAACCCCCTTTGCTGCTAACCAAGAGCGTAGATTCCGCCAAACCACCCTTAGCTTCTCAACATCTGCTCCCGCTAGATCTCGAAGATTCTTTATCCTTCCGCTCTCCACAAACCTCCTATTGAACTCCTCAACCTTCGGCACGACCGCCGTAAAATAATTCAAACCTATGGATGTGAAGGCGGCATCAACAACCATCAGCACAACACTCCCACCCCACCGCTCGGTTCTCAGACACCTTTCACAGTGCTCTTTCAACCCCGCAACCCTCTGCATATAGCCGTCAACAACACTCTTCAAAGAAGACATCATACCCACCAACTACACCCCCTAAACCTCAACAAAAACGTTACACTGAGCCGCCTCAATAGGTTCAATATCTAAGCCCCATTAGATCGTACGGAGAAATCAAACCGTTGGGCTAGCATCATTATGGATTAGAATGAGCCAAACATAGGAGACATTTATTTCTATCGACTTGGGAGTTCTCTTTGAATTATCTTCTCTAACCACTTCTTTATTGTTTCGTATTTCTGAGCACCAACCAGTCCATATCTAGAGTTCGCAACAAGTGTTGGAACACCCGTTACCCCATATCCATAAGCTCTCTCAAAGTCGGAAAGCATCATATCAAACGTTTTTCTATCGATGTATGCTTTATGCCACGCTTCCACATCCAACCCCACATCTTTCACACAGCTGATAAGTACCTCAAAGTCCGCGATGTTTCGACACTCTGTAAGGTGAGCTTTCTGTATCCTATCAAAGACATCCCAGTGGACATTCTGACCTCCAACTATTTCTGCTGCCTTGCACGCTAATAGCCCAGGAATTGAATGGGGGTAATCAAAATCTCTTTTTTCCATAAGATCTGCATTTATCCTGTGCTCATCGTCGTTAAGATTTGCCATTCGCCAATGGTCTAGAATCTCCCTTTTTCCTTCTTCTTTTGACCCAAAGATTTCAACTATTGCCTCCGGGGTTGGGGCAAGAGCAAAACACCTATGCACTACTTCTACCGGATACTCTTTTGCGAGTCTTCTCACCCTTGGGGAAACCGCATAACACCAAGCGCATAAAACGTCGTGGAAGAATTCAATTTGAATCTTCTGTTCTGCTTCCTTCAAGTCAACATAACCCGCATATAACAGCTAACTCTTACTAAAGTTGGAAGCACAACCAACCTCAACATCCTCTGATGGATCGCCTTCACACCAACAAAAAATAATTGGTGAACTTAATATTTAAGCATAGTTTGAAACGGGGATGTGGACCGGGGGGGATTTGAACCCCCGACCTTCCGAGCTCTTGGCTAAAGGTGCTTGCAAGTCGGATATTCTACCAGACTAAACTACCGGCCCTCTGTACTAGGGTGGATTGGTGCGTGGTTCTTAATCTTATCGCCCCTTCAATTCTAATCTTCTTTTACTAAAAAGTCTTCACCATTCTTTTTTCCAATTTTAGCAGTTCAGGCGCTACGTATGCCGTGTTAAGCTCTTAGCCAGTTCAGGCTTAACTATTAGGTCACCTTCCGATTGTTATCTTTAGATATCTCCTGAATCTTCTCGATCAAACTCTTCTTGTTGGATCTCTTCTTTGGAGGTTTCCGGTATATCTTTGGTTAAGCCTGCAAGCTTCGCGGCGTATTCTTTTGATAGGGCTCCGCTCGCTATTAGGCTCGCGATAGAGTTGGCTGAGGCTTCGCCAGTAACCTTACCTATGTTGCCTCTGATCTGTCTCCACTTCAACCTCGAATTACCGCTGTTAGAGACGTAGATGATGCCCAGCACATCTCTCGCGTTAACGAATGTTATATCCCGAATCTTCTTTAACGTAACCTTGTCCGCCGCTTCCACATATATAGCTCCCCGCTCACCCTCCTTCTCTGGGAAGACTTCCTTGTCCCTTAGGTAGCTCTCGGGTATGAAGGAGCGGCAAGTATTGTTGATTAGGAATCGTCTGAAGCTCTCCAGTGTTGCTGTGGTCTCTATATACACCATCCCCTCCACCCTTACTAGATGCTAGTTTTACCCCGTTTCTTAAAGCTGGGTGAGCGGTAATATATAGGTGTGCTCCTAATATTAATCGGGCGGACTGTGAAGACTCTAGCCCTGCTGAGAGGTGAAGAGGATAGGCTATATAAGATGCCCCTCAGCTTGAGTGCTGAGTTCGCCCCAGCGAGTGGTAAACCTTGAGTCTAAGAAGCTACCTAGAAAAAGCCGATGTAGAAGTTGTGGATGAAGAAGTGTCTCCAGATCTAGAAGTAGCAGACCGCCTAAGGAAGGCAAGGAAAGCGGTCTTATTTAGGAAGATAAGAGGGTATAGCGGCTTCAGCATAGCTGGTAACCTGGTGTTTTCAAGAAGCGAGCTAGCATCCCTCCTGCGAGTAGATGTTAACGGCTTGGCAAAACGTTTAGCGTCTGCCCTATCTAACCCTACTAAGTATAGATTGGTTGGGAATGCGCCTTGGCTCGAAGCGCATCACAGTAAACCGGATTTGGCTTCCGAGCTTCCTTTAACTACCTTCTATAAGCAGCACCCAAAGAGATATGCCTCAGCGACCATAGTTTTAGCTAAGGACCCTGAATCAGGGCGGCAGAACGCTTCAATACATCGCTTGATGCATTTGCAGGGTAATAGGTTCGCGATCAGAATTGTGCCAAGAGATCTTTACACCTTCTATCAAAAGAATAAGGAGCGTGGTCTAGATACGGTAGTTGTTGTAATCTGTGGTCTTCACCCCCTCATCTGCCTAGCTGCAGCAACCTCGCACCCGAGCTTAGATGAATTAGAGTTCGCCAACACCTTGCTTAACGGTGAACTAGAATGCTTCACGCTAGACGGGTTTAACGTGCCTAAAGAAGCCGAGGTTGTCATGAAGGGTAGACTTCTTCACTTGGAAGAAGCTGATGAGGGACCGTTTGTAGACTTGACCGGGACTTGGGATGCTGTGAGGAAGCAGCCAATACTTGAAGTTGATGAGCTATACCATCGAAGTGAACCTATATGGCAAGTCATTTTACCAGGTGGTGTAGAGCATCGCCTACTTATGGGTGTGCCCCAAGAGCCACGCATACTTGCGTTTGTGGAGAATGCCGTCCCCTCAGTGCAGAATGTTGTGCTTTCCGAAGGCGGGTGTGGTTGGCTACATGCCGTTGTTTCTATTAAGAAGATGGTTGAAGGGGATGGTAAGAACGCTGGGTTAGCTGCTCTCGCCGCGCATCCTAGCCTTAAGATGGTCATTGTGGTGGATGATGACATCGACATATACGATCCTTTGGATGTTGAGTGGGCTCTAGCTACGAGGTTTCAGCCTGATAGAGGTCTTGTGGTATTAAGTGGGGTTAGAGGTTCTTCTCTTGATCCTTCAAGTAATAAGTCGGGCGTAACATCAAAGTGGTTGATCGATGCTACACTACCTTTGGATGCTGATAGAGAACGCTTCCGTAAGGTTCGGGAGTAGGTAAGGCTTGTATCTTACGAGTGAGCAAGAAGCCATCCTTAAAGGCGAAGAAGGTTGGGCTAAGAAGAAGTGCTTAGAGATCATAGTCGGGTTAGGTGAAATGTACGGCGCAGACCGCCTCATACCAGTAGCCTCGACCCAGATATCGGGTGTCAGTTATAAGACGCTAGGCGAGTACGGGCTACAATGGGTTGAGTCACTGGCGCCAGCTAAAGCGGTTGTGCCAAGCACGTTAAATCCAGCTGGCATGGACCTTTGCTGCTGGTTGGAGATGGGTGTGCCTGAAGACTTTGCCGAGAAGCAGATGAGGGTGATAAGAGCGTATGAGCGGTTGGGTGTCATCACTCTATGTAGCTGCACGCCCTACTTAGCTGGTTTTGCTCCAAGGTTCGGGGAGCACGTGGCTTGGTCAGAGTCTTCGGCTGTCTGCTTTGTAAACTCCTTTTTAGGCGCTCGCACCAACAGAGAAGGAGGTCCTTCTGCTTTAGCCTCGGCGATAACGGGTCTGACAGCGAATTACGGTCTCCACCTCGATGAGAACCGTAAGCCCACCGCTGTCGTCAAGCTCTCCGCTAAGCTAGGGGGGTTAAGTGACTACAGCGCTTTAGGTTACTTGTTGGGTAAGATGATGCAGCAAACTATCCCCTACTTGAGAGGCCTACCTTCCCTTAGTGTGGACGAAGCTAAGGCTCTTTCAGCAGCAGCCGCCGCGTCAGGTAATCTGGCGCTTTTCCACGCGGAAGGCTTCACACCAGAGTCTAGAGCATATGTTGGAGAGGTTGGTGAGCGTTTCCATGTAGATGATAGAGATCTTAAGAGGGTCTATGAGGAGTTATCAACTATACGTTCTGGTAAGATCGATCTTGTTGCAATAGGCTGCCCTCACGCGTCTCTTGTCGAGTTGGAGGCTGCTGCCGCTTTGTTAAAAGGTAAGAAGATCTCACCTACCACCAAACTCTGGTTCTTCGCTTCTCTACCAGTTAAGGTGCTCGCTGAGAGGTTAGGTTTCGTGGATGTGATAGAGAGGGCTGGCGGTAAGGTGTTCACAGACTGCTGCATGATCGTAGCACCACTTGAGCAGATGGGTTTCACTGCAATGGCCGTAAATTCGGCGAAGGCAGCAGTCTATGCGCCAACAGCCTCGAAGATTGACGTGGTCTTTACCACTTTTGAGAAGTGTGTTGATATAGCGCTTGAGGGTAGGTTGGTTTGAGGGTTATTAGTTGTAGAAAGATATCGCCTGGTAGAGCAGAAGGATTAGCACTCTTTTCACCAGCACCAATTAGCTTCTTCGGCACAATAGATCCTACGACAAGCGAAGTCATCGAAAAGAGCCACCCCCTCTATGGGCAGAGGATAGCAGATAAGATACTCATCTACCCAGCTGGAAGAGGATCTACGGTCGGCTCCTACATACTCTACGGGCTCAGCAAAAGAGGGCTGGCACCTAGGGCGATCATCATGAAGGAAGCCGAGCCGATCGTAGCGGTAGGCGCAATTATGTCTGATATCCCACTCGTTGATAGGCCTGAGTCCTTTGACTTCAAAAGCGGCTTGCACATTATAGTGGATGCGGATAGAGGTAAGATCATCATCCCCTAGGGTTGCTCCCAGTAAGGCTTTAGCCAGTTGTAAGCCGCTTCAGCCAATACCGCTGCGCAGACCAATACTAGAGATAGTAGTAGTTCTCCTTTGCCGAGCATGTAAGCCCCCACCATAGCGAGCGGTATCTCTAGGCTGTGTAACAGTATAGCTAGCGTCTTACGCCGCAGTGTAGCCCTCCAAACCCATCTGCCACCCACAGGCTCTCACCTTGATGGTAGTCTGGTGTATGTAGGACTGCGGATAAAGGTTAACTGAAGTGTTAGGTGGTGTGCGGTGTGAGTGGCTTTTCCTCTTCTTTGGTAATCTCTTTGGCGAACTTTCTTTCAACTTCTTGCCTGTGTATGGTATTCATGGTGCAGAACGGTATGATTCTGCCGTCTGGTACAGCATAGTGTATGCCGCACCTCTGAACCCTCTCCAGATCGAAGTTGTATCCATCCATAAAGTGCATGGAGCTGACCATTATTACTCTGCGCATAAGCTGACCGAGTGCGCTGTAGCTGCCCTCCTTTATGATACCAGAGAGCAGGGAGCCTAGAACCTTTATCTTAAGATGCTTTAAGGAGGTTATCATCTTCATCTTGGCCCTAGTCTTTTTACCAGCCAAGGCGAGTCGAGTGACTTCATCCATCGCAGCCATAAAAGCGTCGACATCAGCGTATCGAGTTATTGGGATGAGCTTACCATCCTCGACAAAGACGAATGTAGCCATACCACAGTGCTCGTGCATCGTAAACTCAGGATACGGTTTCCCCTTCAGCGCAGCCATCGCTCTTGCAAAAGGCACTACGGAGGGCACAGGGTAGAAGTCGTCTCTAGTTATCTGCCCATCTGTCTGCTCCTCCACCAACCTCATGAAGTCTGGGATTGTAATCCTATATTCTCTGAGCTTCTGCCTATCTATCCTGCCTGTTACGGAGACTGGTTGAACATTTACGCAGCGTATGATATCAAAGTTGCTAGCAGCAAACCGGATTATATCACCTAGTTGATCGTCGTTTACCCCTCTAACCAAGGTAACAACCAATACTGTGCTCTCGTGCCCAATCTTACGAAGATTCTCTAAAGCCTTCATCTTGGTCTGCAAAAGATCAACCCCCCTAGTGATAAGGTAGGGCTCGCTTCTAACACCATCGAACTGAAGGTAAAATGTGCTCACACCAGCGTCAGCCAACCTCTGAGCATACTCCAGACTATTAGCGATTCTTACCCCGTTGGTGTTTACTTCAACGTGGGGTATGCCTGCTTCATGCGCTCTTTTAACTAGCTCAGGTAGGTCTTCGCGGAGCGTCGGTTCGCCGCCTGAAAACTGCAGAGCCTTTGTGCTGACAGGCTTATTTGCTACTAGATTGTCTATCATTGCAAAGATTTCTTCTTTGGTTGGCTCGTAGAGGTAGCCTGCTGCGGCTGCGTTAGCGAAACAGATAGGGCATCTTAAATTACATCGGTTTGTTACATCTATTATGCCTAGGATGGTGTAGGATTTGTGGTTTGGGCATAAGCCGCAGTCATAGGGGCATCCTTTGTTGACTTTAGTTCTTGGGTTTTCAACACCAGCACCATCTCTTCTAAACTTCTGAACCCTTAGATACTGTTCGTAGTCGCTCCAGTAGAGGTCTTCGTAGCTGCCGTGTTCAGGGCACCTTTTCTCTATGAACACTTTACCATCAGACTGGTAGATCGATGCTTTTACAACTTTGAAGCAGATTGGACATATGCTTCTGGTTTCTTTTAGGGGTGTCAACAATCTACCCTCTTTTGACGCTGTTAATTAAGCTCTTCCTATGCTCCTACACCTTTCACCTTCTGAATCTTCTATAACCCTAGGCTTTGGGTCTTCGTTAGCAATTCGAGTTCTTGGTCTACACAGGCGCTCTGTACACCAAATTTTCTTATGCATTCTAGGCATCGTTCAGGGTCGCATAGTGTAGTGCTCAGATACTTCTCCCCTCCGTCTGGTAGGATCGCTAAAATTACACCAGAGTCCAGCTCCTGCGCCTTCTTTAGCGCAGCGTAGAATATGGCTCCTGAGCTAGGTCCGCAGAATATCCCTTCTTTGAGTGTGAGCAGCCTGGCTGTGTCTTCTGCTTCAGGTAAAGTTACAACTACCTTTTCGTCTATTGCTGAGGGATCCCAGATCTTCGGCACATACTGGATCTCGAGATTCTTTAAGCCTTGGATCGGGGTGTTTCTATGCGGCTCTACGCCTATAACCTTCAGCTTAGGATTCTTTGCTTTTAGCTTCTTTGAAACGCCAACTATTGTGCCTGTTGTGCCCAGCCCTGCGACTAGGTGTGTGAGTCTATCCCCGAAGTCCCTCCAGATCTCTTCAGCCGTTGTTTCATAATGCGCCTTAACGTTATTCGGGTTTGCAAACTGGTTCGGCATAAAATACTTCTCTGGGTTCTTTGAGACTATCTGCCTAGCCAGATCCTCAGCCCCATCCATCCCCCTTGCACCTGGTGAGAGGATGATCTTTGCGCCATAAGCCAGTAGGATCTTCCGCCTCTCCATACTCATGGTTTCAGGCATAACTAGGGCGAGCTTATACCCCTTGACCGCACAGACTAATGCCAATCCTATGCCTGTATTTCCGCTTGTGGGCTCTATCACGATCTTGTCTTTGGTAAGCAAACCTTCTCTCTCAGCAGCTTCTATCATATAAAGCGCAATTCTGTCCTTCACAGAGCCTGCTGGGTTAAACTTTTCGAGCTTCACATACATCTCCACGCTCTTCTTTGGGCTTAGGCTGTTGATCTTCACGACTGGTGTGTTGCCGATTAGTTCGAGTATGTTGTTGTATATCATTCTGAGTACCCCCCTCTGTTATATCGGTGATATAATCTATTCTATGCACCTATTTAAGGCAAACAAGCATAAACCCGTAATCTTTCTTGCTTGAGCGGTTAGGTTGCTAGATACTTTATTATCTTCACGTAGATGTCTCTATCCCAGCGATCCTCGTAGCCCCTATAGATGCTCGGGTTATCGTTAACCTCAACCACAACATATTCACCATTGACCTCTTTGATGTCAACACCGTAGAGCCCGCGGCCGACTATCCTACACGCTTTGAGAGCAGTTTCTTTTAGCTTCGAGGGTGCGTTGATCTTTTTTAGTGTAACTGTTCTGCCCCATCGGAAACTGTTCTTGCCTTTTCGCTTCACACCGTGCTTCCATCCACCATTAGGCATCATATACTTGCAAACATAGAGGATTTCGTCGTTCAAGACCCCTACTCTCCAGTCGAAGCGTGTGGGCATAAACTTCTGCACTACCAGCATATCTGATCTCCTGAAAAACCTTCTGGCGAAGTGGCGGAAGCTGGTTTCACAAGAGACCTTCTCCACATACTTTGAGAAGCTTGTGTAAGGTGCTTTCAATACGATAGGTCTTCCGAATAAGTCGAATAGTTCCTGTATCTGCTTGTGGTGTATCTCGTCTCTACTGATGATTAGTGTGGGTATATGTGGTATATTGTGCTTTTCGAACAATTCGTACTGATGTATCTTGTTTGCGCAGATCCTTATGGAGTTGGGGTCATCTATGACTCTTAAGCCGAGTTCCCAAGCTGTCTTTGAGACTAGATATGAGGTGTAGAGTGGGTCTGTTGTAGCCCTTATGAAGACAGCATCATAGTTGGGGATCTCTGAGAGATCGCTCTTAAAGATGAAGTCGAATTTGTGCCCCATCTGCTCTGCTGTGAGCTTGAAGAGATGCAGAGCTTCAGCTTCTCTTGCGTGTTGAAAGTTGTATTTTTCGACAAAGCACGCTATACGCGTCAATCGAATAACCCTTCTCCGCGAGAGAGTATTCTCGAAATCTTCACAAAGTCGCTTACCGTGATTTCATCCATGTTGAGTGGATGTAATCCACATAAGTAGATACTGTCCCTAGATTTTTGGATAAGAAGTTTGCATAGCGGTATCCTGAATATCTGATAAACTTTGCGTGCGGTATCTTTAACATCGAGATCCTTACGATGGCAGTACCCAAAGAAAGATTTGCACGATATTAGTTCGCCGTAGAGAGGTTGTGCGCATACGGTGTATCTGTGGTTGAAGCTCAGTTTTTTAATAGATTTATAGAGTGTGCTTCTGCTCTTTATTACCGTTAATCTGTTGAATGTGAAGGGGCTTAGTGGGAACACTATAACAGGTAACCCGAACTCTTGTATAATTCGCTTAGGGGAGTCGGTAATAAGAAAAGGTATAGTGGGGACCCCTCTTTTTGCCGCTCTAAGAAGTAAGATAGGAACTCTGTAAGCATCGACGCAATCCTTTGTCGAAGGTATAACCCTATCTCCAAGTATCTCTGCGTGAAGCGAAACGTAGTAGCCGGTCTTCATATACCTATAATCGTTGTTAACGTTAATTACATCGTCTTTAATAGACGAGTTAAGAAATGTCGAAGGTTTTACTGTTGGTGTGTCTGTTTCTAGGTCGATGCTTGAGACGACCAGCACACAGAACACCAGGCTATTGAGTTGTGCTCCGTTATGCTTCTATTTAAATCTAATGCTAGCCGCTACCTAACGCGGCTCTGGTCATTCTTGTAGAGGAATACCTATCTTTGCTTGTAAACCTTAAATAGGAATTTATTTTGAGGTTCGTGTCTGTGGTTAGCTCTTCCTATAGGACGTTAGAGGCGCTCGGTCCTGAACACGAGTTCGCGCTGGTTGATGAAAATTTGAAATGTATGCCGATAGCGGACCGTGTTATTAAAGATGTGCGGGGTAGGGTTGCTAACTCTGTAGAGTTTCGGGACTTCACGGTAAGTAAAGAGTTGCAGATGCACGTTTTAGAAGTCAAGCCGAACAGTCCCTTTACTTCCCCTACGGTTTTTGAGGAAAGGATGTATAGTGCTGTGCTTGAGGTTGCTGATCTTCTTGGGCGGAGGTATGGTTGTAGGCTTTTGGGGACTGGTATGCATCCGACATTAAGGCTTTCTGAGACGTCTGTTTGGTCCCATCGCCATAGGCAGATCTATGAGGCGTTTGGCAAAATCTTCGACCTTATGCAGCACGGCTGGTTGAATATACAAAGTTTCCAACTCAACTTGTCGTACTCTGATGCCTCTGATGCTGTTTTAATGCATAATCTTCTGGCGTATGTCTGCGCATACCTCCCAGCTATTACTGCTTCTTCTCCTATTTATGAAGAGGTGGTTGGTGAGTATTTGGATAACCGACTATATTTTTATAAGGAGGCGCAGAAGGAGGTGCCTTCAGTTGCTGGCGACGTGGTTCCTGAATACATATCATCTTTAGAAGATTACCGAAGGAAGGTTATCGAAAGATATTCTATCGAACTGGCTAAAGCTGGTGCTGATTCCTGCATTCTTTATAAAGAGTGGGTTAACTCAAGAGGCGTGATATTAAGGTCTGACAGGAGGGCTTTGGAGATTAGGGTGATGGATGAGCAGGAGTGTGTGAGATCAGATGTGGCGTTGAGCGCTTTTATAAGGGCGCTTCTTAGAGGGTTGATGAATGAGGGTGCACAACTTTTGCCTAGGAGAATCTTAGTGCACGATTTTAACTCGGTGATCAAATTCGGTTTAAGCGCTGAGGTTCATCATCCACTAGGCTCGTTTGCAAGAAATGTTTGTCAACATCTCCTGCGAACCGCTTTAAGCCATGCTACTGACGAGGAGAAAGAGTATCTGCTTTTGGTGCAGAAGAGAGTAGAGTGCGGAAGCCTATCTGAGAGCATTAGGAGGAGGGTTAGGGTGAGGGCTCAGAAGACCTCTCTTAAAGAAGCGATAATCGATGTTTACTCCTCTCTTTCGAACTGTTTGATACGTAATGAGCCCTTCTTCTAGAGGGTTTGTGCGTTGGCGAGGCAGGAGAATTACTTTGAGGTGTGTGAAGCGTGTAAGATTGAGTGCTGCAGAGATGCCCGACCCCCTATAACTTTGAAGCGTAGGGAGATTATAGAAGGGTATCTTAGGGAGCGTAAATTGCGTATAGAGGACCCCTTCGTGTGTGTAGATTATATGCATCCAAGGGAGGATAGAGAGGGGTACTGCATCTTCTACAATAGGGAGACTAAGAAGTGCTTGGTTCATGAGGTGAAGCCTGAGACGTGTGTCGCAGGGCCGATAACGTTCGACATAGATAAGGGAAGGGGGAGGATAGTTTGGTACCTGAAGATGGAGAGTATCTGCCCTTTAGCGGGTGTAATCTTTAGGGACAGAAGCCTGCTTCAGCGGCACTTTGAAGTGGCTAGAAGGGAGATTCTTAGGCTCGTTGAAGATCTTCCGCCGCATCATCTTAAGGTTATATTGAGGCGTGAAGAGCCTGAGACGTTCAAGATAGGGGAGGAAGAGATTGGGGAAGGCGTTTTGAGTAAACTTGATTGATTATGACCTTTGTTTTTGCTGTTGGTGTGAGTGTGAAGATTACTTTAGTTGCTCTCTAGTTTTACAATCTTAAATATCTGCGTGTTCAAACTCTGTAGTGGTTGGCTTCAGATTTCAGAAGTCGGCTTGAGGGTGTTAAAGATAGGTGGACTATTCGGCTGGTGACTATCGGTAGGAGGAGTGGGCTGCCTAGACCTGTCACGGTTTGGTTCGTTTACCTTGATGGTAGGCTCTTTGTGCGCACCTCGAAGAAGACGAATTGGTATAAGAATCTGAAGGCGAATCCAACTGTGGAGGCTGAGGTTGGTGGGTTGAAGTTTAGGGCTGAAGCTGAGCAGATTTTCGACCAAGCGCTCACCAAACGGCTTCAAGAAGCGTATAGAAGGAAGTATCGGTTAGCCGATGCATTATCAAACCTCATTATGATTAGGGGAAGCCCAATCTTCTTCGAGCTAAAAGTTAAGGAGTGTAACCCATTTTAGTTTTCAAAAGGTTTATTAGTGTGCGCCTCCTCTATCGAGATACTAGATTGTTTGTTTGGCTTTTTTGTTGAAGGTGAAGCTGCTTGAAGGCTCGAGATGATTCTGTCGAGCGTGCTTCGACTGGTTTGGATAGATACTCTCTTAGGCGGAGAAGAGGTCTCAGGCTAACCCAAGATATTTGCTGAAAGAGTAATTAGCCTACTCGGATATGGAGGCGAAGTTCTGCTTGACTTCATAATAAAAGAAATGGAAAAACGTGCTTTCTAACCTAGAGGATAAGAAGGCACCTTATCGTAACTAAAATAATAGAAAACCTAAAGATTCTCCAAAATCAAGATGTTGACGATGAACCTAAGCGAAGTTAGAGTCGTCATACCAGTAGGTGGACAAGCAACCAGACTTCAGCCTCTTACCGCTGAGGTTTCAAAGGCTTGCCTACGTTTTATGAATAAGCCGCTGATCGAAATAGCCATTGCTGAGCTCGCTAAACAAGGTGTAAAACACTTTATCTTCGGCGTTAAAGGTTACATAAACTATCGAAGCCTACACGACTATTTTGATGACGGCACACCCCTATCAGCCAAATATGGCATAGAGCCACGCATACACATAAAGTATCAGCCACACTTCGACGACTTAGGCAGCGCCGACTCGCTCAGAATAATCCTCGATTACTACGAAATCCCCTCACTTATAGCAGTTGTGCAAGGCGACAACATCTTCGACCTGAACCTTGCAGATCTAATAGATTTCCACCTCTCCAGAGAAGCCTTCATGACCATCTGCCTAACAAGAGTCGATGATGTGACCGGATATGGTGTAGCTGAAGTTGAGGGCGAAAGGATCATCCGATTCGTAGAGAAACCCGATCCAAAAGAAGCCCCTTCAAACCTAGCCAACACAGGAATCTACATACTGAACCCAGAAGTCAGATCAGTCTATAACGAGCCACTTATCCAAGATGAGATTAAACGCAGAGAGAGGCTCGACTTCGGCAAAGACTTCATACCCTACCTCATAGAGCGCGGCTACCCGATCTACGGCTACCAACTCAAAGGACGATGGTACGACTTAGGTACACCAGCCAACTACCTCCGCAGCCTAATCGAACTGCTCAAGGCTGGCTACGGGCTGGATCGAAGCTGGAGAGTAGAGGGGCACGATGTTTGGGTGCAGAGCCGAAGCGCCGAGTCGATGCGTAGAAGAAGCGAGATAGTAAAGAAGATGCACGAAGGGAAGATTAGGTTAGAAGGTGCCGTGCTTATAGGCAGACACTGCCAGATAGGCGAAGGCTCAGTAATCAGAGACTCGGTGATAGACAACTTCACCATAATAGGCAAAAACGTATCTATTGAGGGCTCAGCCATATTAGATCGATCCATAGTTCACGACAACGCAACGATAAGCAAGAGCATAATAGGTAGGCACGTAATAGTCAACTCCTCGCCCACAAAACCGACGTCAATAGAGGACTTATGCGTAATAGGCGACGACACCATCATAGAAGAAGGTATCAAGCTGAAGGCTGCAAAGATCTACCCACACAGCAAATTAGCCTCCTAGGCGTGGGAGACCCACCTTGACTCCCCATCAACAAACACTTCTTTTTTGAACAGCGCTGGTTCACGCTTATACCTTTCAACAGCCTCTTGCAAGGCTGGGAAGACACCGCTGCGGCTCCTACCAGACACAAGCACCAGCACAAGCGGCTCCCCAACCTCAAACCTACCCATAAGGTGGTAGATCAGAACGCGGCTCACACCATACTTAGCCCTAACCTCTTCACATATCCTCCTAATAGTGGGTGTAGCGTGTTCAACGTAGGATTCAACTTCAATCTCGGAAACATCTCTACCTAAATCGCTAACGCCCTTCACCAAACCTATGAATGAAGCGACAGCCCCATCGTTAGGGCTTACTTCTCTCAAAAACCCGCTTATAACATCAGGCAGATTGAACTCACGCTTAGGGTACACACCAGGCTCGAGCATATTAAATATAGGGCGTTGGAGGGTTTTAATACCTTACCTCTCTGCTTCTGCCAACCCTCCTCTTTAACGCTGTACCACAGATCGGGCAATAACGCATGTTACCACCAAATACTTGGCTACAAGCTGGGCAGTAGTGTACCCATCTCACCATCCTCCTTATACCTCTACTCATAGCCGGTGCAAACCGTATATTAAGAATCTGAGCCACATTCTGCACAGCGTAGTCGTCAGTAACTATAACCGCATCACCCTTCTCCGAATAATGTAGAGCCAAAGCTAAAATAGAGATGTCCGCCTCAGAGAGAGTAGAGATGTCTCTTGTTTCCATAGCAGCAGCCTTCACACGCTGATAAGCCTCAGAAGGCGGCTTCTCAACCACCAGCCGCTTGGAATCGAGAAGAGTATCTATTATCGCAATGTATTTGCTACTGTGCGTAACCTCTTTTAACACCTCCGCGGTCGTTAGGTAGCATTCTAAACTAGTGTAGGGTACGCCTGCATAGAATGCTGTTGCGTCAAGTATCAGCTTCCGAGATTTAGTCTCAGACTCTTTTGCTGCCATTTTCAGACCTGAGACGCCAGTTTATCGAAGAGCTTCTTCTTCATCTTTATAGGCACATCATAGTATGTAGCGAGCGCTATGGAATCAGAGGCTCTATAGTTTCTAAGGACAAAGCTGCTGCCCCTGCAGCTAAAATAAAGGTCAGCCCTTAACACATTTCCTCTCTCATAAACCTCCACCTCTGTTAGGAAGAGCGACTGGCTATCAGCCAACTCAGCTATCATCTTGTAGACCGATGGCACTGATACCCGATCACCCCGCTGAAACCTCGCTATATAATCCGCAACTTCGCCCGAAAAAGCGCTCATCGGAAAGCTTCTACCATCCTCAGCCGTTAAAACGAGAACGCCTTGGGCACCCTCTGGGTCTGCGAAACCTACCTTCGTAACCTTCACATATACATATTCATCGTCTTTTTTACCTTCTTGCATCGGCGCTCACTATAAAAAGGCAATAATCTACTGATAAAGATAGCGCTGCATTAAGAGATCATCTTGAGTAACTGCTTGAATGCAAAGCCCCCTAGCCTCACCAAGTTTGCATCATACTTGTATCTACTAATCTCCACCCCCTCACCACTTTCTAATCCGAAGACCTCTTGCCCATCAACCACCACATCTGCTGGCTGATCAACCTTGATCGTGATCGGCTGAGGCTTTACCACTATAGGCGGCATATGCTGAAGCGGCGAAGCTGGAACTATTAACACACCGTCAAGGTCCTCCTGTAAAACCGGTCCTTTAAGCGAATAAGCGTGCCCAGTCGAACCTGTTGGTGTTGAAACAACCACACCATCCATTCTGACGCTTATCTGTGTCTCACCAAGTCTTATTGTGAATAGAGGTGTACCTATGTGCCTCTTCCTTACCACATAGACCTCGTTTGTGGCAGGCGGCAGTTCCACACTGGTTCTCGCTACAAGCCTCATTCTTCTATCCAGTAAGTACTCCCCTTTCTTCAGCTTAAGGAGGGCTTCATCTAACTCCTTAGGCTTGATCTCTGAAAGTATCCCTCGGTGCCCAACATTTACCGCTAAGACTGGTGTCTCATCTCTAAGCAATCTTAGTGTGCGCAGAAGGGTTCCATCCCCACCTACACTAACTACAACATCAACTCTGCTCTTCAGATCATTTACATCACTCACTTTAATGGCGCCTTCAGAGCTAAGATCATCTAATAAGGTATAGACTTGTAAGCCTGCGTCAACGATTCTCCTAACTATATTTGACGCGGTCACTTTATCTAAACCGTCTTTTAGGACTACACCTATGCTATGAACCGGTTTCTGTTGCGCCAATGTGATTACACCTCAGCAGCAACAAAATCTGCTTATATCCCTTTACTCTTTTAGAAAGATAATTATACCACCACCTATTACCTTCATTAACCAGTCTTGGTGGGGTGCTGCTATGAGTAAACCAGTAGACTTGGGGAGCGTTAAAGAGGGTTCCTACATAATAATTGATGGTGAGCCATCGAAGATCGTGGAGTATGATAAGTCTAAACCGGGGAAGCACGGCTCAGCTAAAGTCCGTGTCGTCGCCATAGGGTTGTTTGATGGTGTTAAGAGGACCCTCGTCTCACCCGCCTCGGCTAACGTAGAAGTTCCTATTATCGAGAAGAGGTCGGCTCAAGTAATCTCTATCACAGGCTCGAATGTTCAACTCATGGACCTCGAAACCTTCGAATACTTCGACCTCCCTATGCCGGCTGAGCAAGAGATCGCTTCAAAGCTTCAGCCGGGTGTTGAAGTTGAGTATTGGCGGACCTTGGGTAGAAATAAGATCATGAGGGTCAAGGGTTAGTTTACACTAGATCAGTAAACTCTATAGGTTAATTTGAAGTAACAGAAGGCGGGCCTAGATGATCCGTGGAAGAGCCGTCTGACCTGTGATGACGAATCAGAGTGGAGATGGGCCCACAGGTTGAGCACATAAAGATGAAAGCAGCAGTCGCATACTCAGGAGGCAAAGACAGCACAAGAGCCGTTTATGAATGCATAAAGGCTGGTGACGAAGTACGCTGTCTACTTAACATAATAACAGACACCCCAGAAAGCTACCTCTTCCACTACCCCAACACACGTTGGACAAAGCTGCAAGCCGAAGCCCTAAACCTTCCACTTCTGAGCAAAGAAGTGAGGGGCGCTAACGAGGCTGAGGAGCTAAACGCTTTCACAGATCTTCTAGCCGAGGCGGCTGCAAGATATTCAGTCAATTGCTTATACACCGGTGCTGTTGCCAGCCAATATCAGAGGCGGAGATTCGAGGAAGCCGCATCTAGAGTGGGCTTAAAGTGCATTAACCCACTATGGGGGATGAGCGGTGAGCAGATCTTAAGAGATCTACTCAAGCTGGGTTTCAAGACCGTTATAGTAAGTGTTTCTGCAGCCGGTCTTGGTCCAAAGTGGTTGGGTAGAGTTATTGATGACGCAGCCATAGATGATCTTAAGAAGGTGAACAGAAGATATGGTGTAAACCTTTCTTTTGAAGGCGGGGAGGCTGAGACTTTCGTATTAGATGCACCAATATTCAGCAAAAGCATAGAAATAACTTCATCAGAGGTGTATTGGGACGGCTACGTAGGCTTCCTCATAATAAAGGAGGCTAGGCTGGTGGATAAGGGAAGCGTTAAAGAAGTAGAATAGGAGAGGTAACATAGGATGCTGGAGAAGCTAAAAGAAGGTCTACAAGCAGCAATCAAAAAGCTGATAGGTGCGGCAACCGTAGACGAGGCTGCGGTTAAAGAATTCGTCAGAGACCTCCAGCGAACCTTGCTGCAGGCTGATGTTAATGTGAAGATGGTTCTAGAGATCACATCGAAGATAGAGAAGAGGGCTCTACAAGAAACCCCACCACCAGGCCTACCACGTAAAGACCACATCGTGAAGATACTCTACGAGGAACTATCTTGTGTGCTCGGAAGCGAAGCCAAGCTCGATATACCTATGAACAAGACCTACACGATTCTCCTACTAGGCATACAAGGTTCAGGTAAGACGACCGTAGCCGCCAAGTTGGCAAGGTATCTTCAGAAAAAGGGGTATAAAGTCGGCGTAGTCTGCGCAGACACCTACAGACCAGGAGCGCTGACGCAGCTAACTATGCTTTGCAAGCAGATAGGTGTTGAAGTCTATGGAGAGGAAAACGCTTCGGATCCAGCTGGTATAGCGGAGAGAGGTCTCAAATTCTTTAAAGACAAGCACGTCGTAATAATAGATACTGCAGGCAGACACAAGGAAGAAAAGGGTCTATTGGAGGAGATGAAAGAGATCTCTTCTAAAATAACACCAGACCTAACACTTTTGGTTATAGATGGTACAATAGGGCAAGCTTGCTACGCGCAGTCTGAAGCTTTCCACAAAGCTGTGCCGGTAGGCGGTATAGTTATAACAAAGCTAGATGGTGCTGCTAAAGGCGGGGGTGCGCTCGCAGCCGCTGCCGCTACAGGGGCCAAGATCTTCTTCATTGGTACGGGTGAGCGAGTTGATGATCTAGAGCCCTTCTCCCCAACCAGATTCGTAGGTAGGCTGCTTGGGCTCGGTGACATAAAGACCCTACTGGAGCGGGCTAGAGAGCTGGAGCTCGAAGCCGATGAAAAGAAGATGCAGAGGATCATGTCTGGTAAGATGACGATAGATGACCTCTACTACCAGATGGAGCAGATGAAGAAAATGGGTTCGATACGCCGCATACTTGAACTCATCCCAGGCTTTTCCCAAGTCAAGATATCTGAAGAGGAGCTAGAGGGCTTAGATGCGAAGTTAGAGAAGTGGCGAAGCATCATACTCTCGATGACCAAAGAGGAACGCGCTAACCCTGAGATCATGAACGCTTCCAGAATAAGAAGGGTCGCGAGAGGCTCAGGCACATCAGAGAAGGATGTCAAAGAGCTCTTAACCAGATATAGGCAGACCAAGGACCTTATGAAAGCCACAAAAGGTAGAGCATTCAGACAGCTCCTAAGAAGGTTACAACAAACTTGAGCAGCAAAGCCAAAGCGATTCTAAAGAAGTACCCCCTATGCCCAAGCTGCTTAAAGAGGCAGTTAGGCACAAAGATTAAACCCCTTCCACAGCGAGGAGAATGCTTCATCTGCGGAGGCTTCTTTGAACGCATAGACGATGTGGCAAAGAGCGTTGTAGCAGCTTTAAGCGAGTATGAATTTGAAAACTTCAGTATAGGCCTATCTACACCATCTGAGTGGATTGAACGAGAAGACCTCATAAGGTCGGAATTTAAGCTTCAAGGTAAGCGTAATGTGAAGTCAGATGCTTCACATATGCTCGCATCTAGGATAGCCGAGATCTTAAAGAAGCCTATTAACCGTTTGAAGCCGGATGTTTTGGCTGTTGTGGATGTTGTAAGCGGGGCTGTTAAGGTGGAGGCTAGGTCAATCTATCTATTTGGCAGGTATACAAAGTCTAAACGGGGTTTACCGCAGAAACATCCAAGATGTAGAGTCTGTGGAGGTAGGGGTTGCCCAGAATGCGAATACACGGGTAGGGCTAAAGGTCTTAGCGTGGAACATCTAATCAACCAATATCTTCTAAAAATCTTGCAAGGCGCTAAGACGACCTTCAGCTGGTTTGGTGGCGAAGATGAAAGAAGCCTGGTCCTAGGAGCGGGTAGACCGTTTTACGTGGAGGTGCATAATCCAAAGAAGCGGCGTCTACCAACCCTAACCTTACCAGCCAACCTAGGATATGGCATCAAGCTTACACAACTAACCCTATTAGATGCCAAGCCTGAAAAGGTACCCAGCTTCAAGATCAAGGTGCTGGCTAGAGTGCTCTTTCAGAGTAAGCCAGATAAGAAGGTTTTGAAAAATCTTCCGAATCCAATAGAGGTTAATCAAGCATCTCTAGGAAAGCGTAAAACCTATGTGAAGAAGATCTATTCACCCACCATACGTCTGGTTGGAAACAAAGGGTATATACGATTCATCTGCGACGGCGGGTTAAGCATAAAACGGTTTCTAACAGGGGTAGGCGAACCTGTAACCCCCAACCTACCCTCACTTCTAGGCGTCAACACAGAAGTAGATGAAGAGAAACCTTTCGATATTCTAGATGTGCTTCTAGAAGGTTTTTAGAGTAGGGTCAATCAACCCCCTACCGATACAAGATGCCTACTTACAAAGTCGCCGTTATACCAGGTGATGGTGTTGGACCGGAGGTTATACGTGAAGGCAGAAAGGTTTTGGACGCTGTGAGTGAAGTAGATGGGTTTGAGCTAGAGTGGGTTGAATATCCATTCGGAGCGGACTACTACCTTAAAACAGGCAAGACGCTAGACGAAGACTCGCTGAAGGAGCTCAAGCAGTATAAAGCAATATACCTAGGGGCCGTAGGCGACCCCAGAGTTCCACCCGGTGTTTTGGAGCTAGGGATCCTACTCAAGCTGCGCTTCTACATGGATGAATACGTAAACTTAAGGCCGGTGAAGCTCTTTGAAGGCGTACCAACACCGCTCAAGAACAAAACTGAAAAAGACATCTGCTTCGATGTAGTTAGAGAGAACACTGAAGACTTCTACATAGGTATAGGCAGCAGAGCGCTCAAGACACCACATAGAGAGCAACACCAGCTCATCAGAGAACTCTACAGCCTAAAGTTCAATCTGGATGTAGAAGGTGATGCGGATGAAATTGCCTACCAGCTCGGGCTTATAAGCCGCAGAGGTGCTGAGAGGGTCATAAGGTACGCCTTCGAGTTGGCCGAGAGGAAGAAGAAGAGTAAGGTGACCTCGGTCGATAAAGCGAATGTTTTGACCCACATTTATGGGCTTTGGCGAGACGCATTTCAGAGCGTCGCCGAAAATTACCCTCACATCGAAACAGAGTTTATGTTTGTTGACGCAGCTGCTATGTGGTTCGTCAAGAACCCTGAGTGGTTCCAAGTGGTTGTGACCCCAAACCTCTTCGGCGACATTCTTACAGACCTCGGAGCCATGATTCAGGGTGGAATGGGTGTAGCACCTGGTGCTAACATTAACCCCTCTGGTACATCGACCTTCGAGCCGATTCACGGTTCAGCGCCTAAATACCGTGGTCAGAATAAGATCAACCCAATAGCCACGATTCTTGCTGGTGCTCTTATGCTTGAAAACCTTGGGCTCTATTTCTCTGCGGCTAAGGTTGAGAGGGCTGTTGCTGAGGTGCTGAAGGAGGGTAAGGTGCGCACCTACGATCTAGGTGGCTCCTCAACGACAGAAGAAGTGGGTAATGCGATAGCTGAGAGGGTTAAGCGCCTTTAGGTCTCCAAGCTATAGCGAAGCTGCCCCCTATTACTCCAAGTATCAACCCGAC
>JAAOZN010000036.1 GCA_011605775.1 Nitrososphaerota archaeon
CGATATGAGGCGGCTATTGACGCTTCTTCCACCCCTTGACCCTTCGTTGAGGTGAGATAGTTAACCTTAAGTTTAGGTGCAGCAACATATACGCTGAAGCCGAAGTTGGGTGTATTTGCTGTTAAAGGAGTTGTGTGGAACCCTCAGAACCCATTAAAGAAGATTGAGGTAGATATGCTTGTTGACACAGGGTCGACATACACGGTGCTGCCTGAGAACCTCTTGCGTAGTCTTGCTGTTACCCCTTTGAGAACCGCCAAGCTTAGATTAGCCGACGGTCGGCTCATCGAAAGACCGTTGGGAGAGGTTGGGGTAGAGTTAGAGGGTCTTAGAGCTACATCAACTCCAGTTGTCTTTGGGGAAGGAGAGGTAGCCCTACTAGGCTCGGTCACACTAGAGCAGCTAGGTTTAGCGCCAGATCCTGTGGCAAAGCGCTTAAAGACTGTTGAAGCTCTCCTTATGTAGCTAAGATTTGGCTTCCTGGTCTCTTGGAACGCCTTGGTCACTCCAGCCTCTAAGCCTATAGTACTCCTTCAGCATCTCTTTAAGCTTCTCTTCACTAACTAATTCGCCCTCAGCCCCCCTCCTTTTAAGAGGTTGAGTTAACCACACCCTTGGATACTCGGTGTCTGGTGGTACACCTTCTCTGAGGTTATAGAGGCGGATAAGGTTGTTTATCCTCACCGCGCACTCCCTAAAGGCATCCATCTCCAAGTTTAGACCAGTAACACCATTAAAGGCTTCGAGCATCTCATCCCAGAGTATAGGTCCAGCGATAGGTAGGCAGAGGAAGTGGCAGTAGATCATCGAATCAACCAGCGTGTAGAAGTCCTCCTGCTCCTTAACTATCTGCGGCTGATCCATATACGAAAACCTATTCACTTTAATTTCTGGTCTAAATGGATGCTTGCCTACGAGGTTAGGTCTATATGCCATATGCCTCAGGTGGCAAGCACCTCTACTACTAACAGCATACGCTAAAGCCATACCCTTAAGCGCCCTAGGATCGTAGCCAGGCGGCTCAAGACCTTTAACGTGAACAGCAAATTCTTCAGCCCCCCTACCTATTACACGCGCAGCCGCTCTCACACCCTCAGCTAGCACCGCACCAACCCCCTTTCTGTAAGCTATCTTAACTATGAGATTCAAAGCGGATTGAGCGTCGCCGAATTTAGGCTCCAAGCCGTCAAAATCCTCTCTGCCTAAAACGCCTCGTCTAAAGCACTCCATAGCGAAACCTACCAAATTACCAGCTGTAATGGTATCCAACCCAAGTTTGTCGCAAACATCACCAAGCTTAATTACCCAGTTAAGCTCAGTGATGCCACATAGTGAGCCAAAGGCGTATAGCGTCTCATACTCTGGTCCCTCGCTCTTCAGATGAGTCTCATCTTGCAGTTCAGAGGTCTGGCAGCAGGCTATAGAGCAGCCGTAGCAAGACCTCCTACTCTTATAAAACTTGCTCTTCAAGAGCTCTGGAGAAATCTTCTCATAATCGTCGAAAGGCTTCTCGCTCCAGTAGTAGGTTGGTAACGCACCAGCCTCATTTACGATAGGTAGAATTCCAGGCGTCCCATATGTCGATAGTGATTTATGCTTCTCCTTAACCTCAGCAAGAACCCTACTTCTAACCCTTTCCACGGCCTTAATGTCTGCAGGCTCATACTTTCTACTACCTCGAACCGCCATAGCCTTCAGCTTCTTAGAACCCATAACAGCACCCAAGCCACACCTCCCAAACTGCCTACCCTTCGAATGGTCTACGCAAGCGAACTTCACAAGGTTCTCACCAGCAGGCCCTATGGCTGCCACTTGAAGATCACTACCGTGATCCTTTATGATGATGTCTTGGGTTTCGAAGGAATCCTTGCCCCATAAATGATCTGCCTTCTTGATAGAAACTTTGCCATCATCGATAAGGAGGTAGATTGGTTCATCGCTTCTACCTGTTATCACTACGGCATCAAAGCCTGCTCTTTTGAACTGTGTAGCGATCTGCCCACCACAGTACGACTCACCCCAGATGCCTGTTAAAGGAGACTTAAAGAACGCACCCAACCTATTCGAACCAGGAACTAAGCTTGCATTCATAGGTCCAACAGCAAAGATCAGCAGACTCTCCTCACCTAGAGGATCAACACCTTTCTCGCTCCTTTGTAGGAGAATCTTCGCCGCAAAACCCTTACCGCCTACATAGCTCTTGCACCACGCTGCTTCCAATTCCTCTTCTACGATCTTCCTACTCTGAAGATTTATCGTCAGGATTCTGCCAGCATATCCCTGTACCATAGGATTTCATAATGTTTATCTACAATTCTAAAATTAAAGTTTTCCATTGACCACCACCATCCAAGTATTTGAAAGTGTTTTTGAGTCTTAGGAAGTTGTCAGCTTTTTGTAATAATAATAACCAAATTTTTCAAAACCATGTAAAAACAGACGACATTTTTAACGTGGTACTACCATTACTTTTATGCATTCTCCTTTTCTCATCAGATCCATTCCTTGGTGAATTTCTGGAAGGTTTATCCGGTGCGTTATAAAGTTTTCTACGTCGAACCTACCAGCATTGAGTAGTTGCAAAGCTGCGTGGAAGGTGTAGTTCGAAATGAAGCTGCCCACTATCTCTATTTGCCTAAACGTTATATCGAATGGTTCAATCGGAACCTCTTGTCCTTGTGGATTTATTCCAAATAGGACTACTCTACCTCCTCTTCCTATCAAGGAAAGAGCCTGCTTTGTGGCGGTGGGGGTACCAGCCGCTTCTATTACTACATCAGCTCCTCTCCCATCCGTTAAACTCTTAACCACTTCAGAAGGTTCCTCTTTTTTTACATCGATTACTATCTTCGCGCCGAATCGTTTGGCATCCTCGATACGCTTATCCTTAACTTCACATACAATAACTTTGGCTGCTTCACTCTCTTTGAGGAGCTGAAGGTAGAGTAAACCCATAGGACCAGCGCCGATTATGACAACCGTATCTCCGGGTTTTATCTGAGCTCTTTTCACCCCATTAATTACACAAGATATCGGACCAGCTAATATACCTGCTTCAAACGACATATTATCAGGAATCTTATAGAGCGTTGATGCTGGTGAAAGATTGTATTCTGCGTATCCGCCGTCCAAGTGTTCACCTAGTGTCTTAATATTCTGACATAAGTTCTCTCGCCCTGTTTTACAGTAGTAACATTCGCCACATTTAATATCCACGTCGACTGTTACACGGTCTCCTGGCTTAACATTTTTCACTTTTTCCCCTACTTTTAAGACTGTACCCACGTATTCGTGGCCAAGGATTACTCCAGGAACAACAGGATGCTCTCCAGCTATTATTTTTGGATCCGTCCCACATATACCACAACCATAGATTTCTAATAGCACATCAGTCGGATTTTTTATCTCTGGTACGGGTCTGTCCTCAACTACTAGATTATTTACTCCTCTAAAGACAGCAGCCTTCATGCTACGCAACTCTATCAAACTCTATGCCATACTTCTATTTAACTTCTAATCTCTCTTTACACCAATCATAAGATAGGCTATGTCTTCTCTTGTAGCACTTTGCCTATCTAAGATGCCAAGGATTTTACCCTCATATATTACAGCGATTGTGTTGGCGCAACTGAAGATTTCGTCTAAATCGTTGGAGATTAGTAGCACTGCAGCGCCTTTAGAAGCTTTTTCAACGAGCTTCTTTCTAATATATGCTGTTGTCTTAGCATCAACACCATGTGTAGGCTGGTTAGCTATTATAAGCGAGGCTTCTCCTCCTATTTCCCTAGCTACCAACAGCTTCTGTTGCGTTCCGCCTGAGAGTGTCTGAACTAGCGAATTTGGTTTAGCAGCAGCCAACTCATATTCCTTTATAACTTCCTTTGCTATCTTAGAAGCTTTCTTCCAATCTAGAAATAAGCTTCTCTTCATGTCGTTCTTTCTAAAGTCTTTCAACGTAATGTTCTCAGCCAAAGTAAAGTCTTGGATCAGGCCTTCACTTATTCTATCATCTGTTATATATGATATGCCTCTAACGTGAAGATCTCCTGCGCCAAGCCTTGTAACGTCCTCTCCTTTAAAGTATATTTTTCCAGATTTTATGCTTCTTATTCCAGATAGCGCCTCAGCTAACTCCTTCTGTCCGTTTCCATCTATACCCGCTAACCCCAAGATTTCGCCTTCTCTTATCGAGAAAGAAACACCTTTTACAGCGTCGACTCCCCTATCGCTCTGCACCACAAGATTCTCTACTTTTAGAACCTCCTTACCAAATGTTCTAGGAACTTCTGCTGCAAGGGCCGGCTCAGCTTCTACACCAAACATCATCCTGACAATTTCAAGCGTTGAAGTAATTTCACTTTTATCTAATGTGCCTATCTTCCTACCTGCTCTGAGTACCGTTATTCTATCACAAAGTTCCATCGCTTCGTTAAGCTTATGTGTGATGAAAACTATCGACTTACCTTGAGAGACGAGCTGCTTTAACACGTTGAATAAGCCAGCAACCTCTACTGGAGCTAAGACGGATGTAGGTTCATCCAAGATTATCACCTTTGCTCCGCGTAGTAAAACCTTTAAGATCTCTACGCGTTGCTGCTCGCCCAAAGAAAGATCAGCAACTTTACTCCAAGGGTTCACTGTAAAACCGAGCTGCTTTGCTTGCTCCTCTATCAGAGAAGCTGTTGCCTTTAGACCGATCTTTTGGCCTACTATATCCATGCCAAGCATCACATTCTCAACCACTTTGAATTCAGGCACAAGTGTGAAGTGTTGGTAAACCATGCCTATACCAAGCTTAAGAGCGTCTTTTGGTGAGCGCATCTTTACCCGCTTCCCCTCAATATATATTTCGCCTTCGTCTGGTCGGTAGAATCCGTATAGGATGTTCATGAGGGTTGTTTTACCGGCTCCGTTTTCACCCAGAAGCCCATGTATCTCCCCTTTTTTTAAATCAAAATCGACGTTTTTATTTGCAACCACTCCTGGAAAGCTCTTCGTTATACCTATCATTTGCACAACATAGTTTTTTTCACTCACCTCATTTCCCTCCTATATGGTCTGGCAAAAGCTGGTGGAAAACGTGCACGCCTAGCTAGTACAACTAACCCAAGAATAGTTATAATATAAGGCAGCATAAGAATAATCTCAGCAGGTACTGTGCGCAAGTAACCTAATGCTTGTATAGCGCCAGCAAAGGCTTCTGCTACACCATAAAGCAACGCTCCGCCTAAGATCTTTAGAGGGTTCCATCTTGCAAACATCACAATAGCTATAGCTACATAGCCTCTCCCTTGGATCAAGTTATCTTGGAAGAGCGAGACTTGGTAGAGTGATAGGTAAGCCCCACCTAACCCAGCTAGAAGCCCGCCTATTAACATAACTATGTAGCGATAAAGGAAGACGTTTACACCAGCTGTGTCTGCAACCATAGGATTCTCACCAAGTGTTCTGATCTTTAGTCCGAAGCGTGTCTTGTAAAGAACGTAGTAGAAAAAGGGTACCAGCGCTATGCTCACGTATACTAAGAAGGGCTGATTAAAGAACATTCTGCCTATGATCGGTATAGCGGCGAGTTCAGGTATGTTAATAACCCACTCTTTAACTGGAAGCTTTGGTAGCGTTGTACCATAGAGTAACCTAAAGTATAAGCTTGTGAAACCTATTGCTGATAATGAGAACGCTATTCCAACGACTATTTGATCAGATTTAAGAGTGACATATAAAACGGCTAAGAGGAAGCCTAAGAGTAGACCTGTACCCAATCCTGCGAGAAGCCCTATAAGGCTTGAATTCGTCGCTACGGCTGCTAGGAAGCCTGTAAAGGCTGAGAATAGCATTATTCCTTCTATGCCAAGGTTAAGTATTCCTGCGTTCTGAACATAGCATTCTCCTAAAGCCGCTAGTAAGATCGGTGTGGCAACTCTCAACATGCTAGCGGAGATAAATGTTATAAACATAGTTAGTATGGAGTCTATCAATTTAAATTTACACCTCCTTTCGCTTCCTCAGTCTAACATATCTAATAGATTCAGACGCAGCAAAGAGTATGAGCATCAATCCAAAGATTACGTCAACAAAGAACACTGGAAGCCCAACGATTCTATGCATCAGATCCCCACCTATAAGCAGTGATGCAAAGAAGAATGAAAATGGTATAAGCGCTAGAGCGTTCAACCTGGCTAAAAAGACTAAAGGCACAGCTTGAAATCCATACCAAGGCACCCAATCTGGATCAAGAAAACGCATTGTGCCAGCTAGCTGCACCCCACCAGCCAAGCCGCATAACGCACCGCTAATAACAAGTGAGTAAAAGATGAGCCAAGGTATACGAAGCCCAGCGTATCTCGCAGCCTTCAAGTTGCTACCTATAATTCTGAACTGAAAGCCTAGCATAGTTTTCGTAAAGAACACGTATGTAAATATGCTAAGTGCTAAGCCAATTATCAAACCTGTGTGAATAGGTGTTCCAGGAAGCATAGGAAGTTCTGCCGAAGGGTAGATTGGTTGTGTAATAGGGTGGTACTCTTTTGGGTATCTAAGCGGGCTCTTCACAAGATACATCAATAGATATATCCCAAGAAAGTTGAAAAGCATAGTCGTGACAACCTCGTTTATACCCCACTTGGCCTTCATCACCGCAGCAGGAAGAATCCAGATGACACCACCAACTATACTCGCTAATAATACAATCGGGATAAGAATAGGCGCAGGTAAAGGCCCAAAAGCGTAGCCAGCTATATTGGCGAAGAGGGCACCTATTATCATCTGCCCCTGAGCCCCTATATTCCAAGTTCCTGCTTTGAAGCAGAAAAGAAGCCCAACACCTATTATCAGAAGGGGCATCATCGTAATAGACATTTTACCTACACCGAAAGACGTACCCCACGCCTCCGCAAAGATTGTGTAATAGACATAGACTGGATCAAACCCAGTTAACCAAAGAACTATAGAACCAGCCACCATCCCGCCAACTATGCCTATGATCGTCGAGAGAGCATGTTTGGTCGAAGATATTAACAAGTTGATCAAACCGGATTTGCCCACTAACTTCTCTGCATCCAATCTGACTGACGATTTTTTAACCCCCTGTTATAAACTTTAATCACTTGTCCTCTAGACGCTATGTCGGATAAAAAATTTGGGTTCTCGGCTATTCGTAGCCGAGTTCCCTAAATATGGCGTGAAGGTCCTCGATACTATTTGGAACCTTCACTTTAATTTCTCCTGCTTGAACCTTCTTGCTGATTTCATTTACTTTTGCTGCTATGTCAGCAGGCACCTTGGGGTTTAGGGTTAAGAGGTAAATAGCTTGATTCGCGTGCGACATATAGTAGTTATGCTTACCGAACTCTCCGTTGTAAATGTCGATCACAGCCTGCTCATATGCCTTTGAGAAGTCCCATAGTACTGAGGTTAGGAGTATTCCTTTTTCATCTATGGCTCTTTTGTCGCCTATGACGTCAATAAACCATACCCCTGCGTCTCTGCAAGCATCCATTATACCGAATGAGGTGCCGTCGCCTTGGCCAAATATGACATCAGCCCCAAGCCCAATTTGGGCGGCAGTGTATTCTTTGCCTTTAGCAGGGTCTTCGTAGGAGCCTACAACCGTAAATAGCAGTTTAGCCCTAGGATTAGCCGCCTTAAGCCCTTGCGCGAACGCTGCACTCTGTCTTATCCAGTTTATATCTGTCTCAACAGACTGAACTATACCAACGATGTTAGATTTTGTCATAAGACCCGCAAGATATCCTGCTGGATATGACGCAGCCGTAACGACGAAAGAGTATGTTCCAAGCTTACCTGGTACGACATCTCGCTCCTCCATCCCTTCTTGAGCCTCACTTACAATAAGTACCTTGCTCTGACCTATCCTCCCAGTTCTGACGAGCTCAAGACAGAACTCTCTGTAGCCGCCTGCATGACCGACCACCAGATCATAGCCTTTTCTTATGTAGTCCTCAAGTGCCCTGAGAGGTGGTTCACCGTAACCTAGCCCCTCACTGAAAGAGAATTCTGCCCCGAACTTAGCAGCGACCTTTCTTAAGCCCTCAACACCCTCCTGATTCCAACCGTAATCGTTAGCTCTACCTGGAACTATTATCGCCACCTTAAGTTTCTTACCTAGTACTCCTTCACCAGCTACCGTTTGTGTTACTGTTTGAGTTACTGTTTGTACAGCAGCTGTTTGTGTAATAGTGGAAGTAATTGTGTGGTGCTCTGTTATTGTAGTTGTGGTAGCTTGAGAAGCACCCCCGAAGTAGCCTGCCACACCAGCTATAATCGCAATAATGACTATTGCCGCAACGGCTACAGTTGTAGAAACACCTCTCTTTTTCCCATGAAATCTTTCCGCCCGCATATCCAGATAATAAAAAATGGAGGAACTTAAACTTTATGCTTTAGGAAGCCTTTTGTTTGGGCATACATAATATCTCTTGATTTTTTACAAAAATATGAATTCTATTTCAGATGGTATTAGAATCGGGTTGTCAAAGTGACGGTATCTCAGTAAAGGTTAATTAATAATCGGATACTATAACGCTTGCTTGAAGATCGAAAGCATAACTAAAAGGTTCACAGTTATTGATATTCACAGTCATATAGGCAGCTACCCGCTCTTTAATGTTAAACTAAGTGCTGACGAACTAGTAAAACTTCTTAAGAAACATGGTATCAGCAGAGCTATCGTCTTCGCATATGACAATGAGAGTGTTAAGAACGCCATTGCTCTCCATAATGAGCTATATGGCATGATCTGGGTGAACCCCAAAGATCCTACAACAATAAGTTTTCTTAAGAAGCATATACATAATCCGAAGTTTCTAGGTGTCAAACTTCATCCACTACTTGATGGCTATCTTCCTACGCCAGAAGTGTTAGAAGAGATTATGTGTTTAGTAAAGGACGCAGGTTGGAGGGTTTTGGTTCACTGTGGTCATCCACCTTTTACGTTACCTTGGAGCTATGAACCCCTTGCAGAAAAGTTTAGTGATGTTCCTATTGTGCTAGGGCATATGGGGCACGGCAACATAGTATATATCAATGGTTGCTTTGAAGTCGCAGCTAGAAGAAAGAACATTTACCTTGAACCATCTGGTATGCCTATGCATGCTAAAATCCTTGAAGCTGTTAGAACATTAGGTGCTGAACGAGTCCTCTGGGGCTCTGATGTACCTTTCCACCATTATGCCGTAGAGCTCACTAAACTTGCTGTAGCTGGTTTATCAGAAAAAGAGTTAGAACTCGTAATAGGATTAAATGCTTTGAAGCTCTTTAATCTAGTGTAGATCTAGCGCAGCTCTTTTAGGGTTAGACGAAGTGTCTCCATTGTAGCAATGATGTTTGCTATTGTAGCTTGATACCCCATGTGCCCTATTCGCAGAACCTTACCCTTAGTTTCACCATAGCCCCCACCTATAAGCACACCGTACTTTTCAGCCATATGTTCAACTATGGTTTTGTCAGAATAGCTTGCTGGTACTTCCACAGCTGTGACCGTATTAGAAGCATATTCATCTTTCTTAGGCCAGAGAGTCAACCCCATCTCCTTGACATATTTTCTGCAAAGCTCGGCGACTGCACGGTGCCTGTTGAATGAATGCTCAAGTCCCTCTTCTAAAAGCTCGGATACAGCTTCGTTCAAAGCGTAGACTTCTGCTACGAAAGGTGTGAAGGGGAACCTCTTCTGCTTAAGCCATGTATCCTTATAATCTAGGATGCTGAGATAAGAATTTCTTAACGGCTTCTTCTTGGCTTCCATAGCTTTCCAAGCGTCTTCGCTTACGCTCATCAAGGTGAGACCAGCCGTCGAAGAGACACATTTCTGTGAAGCTGAAATGCAGATATCAACCCCCCACTCGTCAGGTCTAACATCAACTCCACCTAGAGATGCGACCGCATCTACGATAGTTATTAGCCCACGCTTTTTAGCTTCTTTGCATATTTCTCCGATTGGGTTTAGTGTGCCGCAAGGTGTTTCGCAGTGAACAATAGTTAGTGCTCTAAGATCTCTATGTTCGTCCATTACCTTCTTAACCAACTCAACATTCATCACTTCGCGTGGATCTACAGAAGCTTCGATCGCGACCCCGTCATAATTCTCTACGTATACACGGAACCACTTGCCGAAAGGTCCTGAATCACAGACTAAGACCTTATCTCCCGGGTTAAGTATGTTTGCTATTGCCGCCTCTAAGCCCAGCACACCCTCACCCTGCATCAATATAACATCGTGCTTTGTCTGAAATACCCGTTTAACCTTCTCTATAGTGTCCTGAAAGAACTCTATGAAACCGGGGTAGTAGTGGTAGATCTGTGGGGTAGCTAAAGCTGTTAACACGCGAGGAGAGACCTCTACCGGACCAGGCGTCATCAAAAGATTAATTTTATCTCTGGCACGATACGCCAACTCGATCACTACAACTACTTTTCTTATCTCTTACACTTAAATGTATACTTACTTGATTTCGTTAACTCTATAAACAAACTGGGTATAAGCTACGCTCACAATTTGAATCGAACATAAATAGGCCGCATGATCAAGATCTAACTACTATCAAATTAAAAGGTCTTAGGTCGAAAAGCTTTATAATCTACGTCTCTAGCAAGATTAAAAGTATGGGACAGTCTTCGCAAAAAACTTTGTTAACTCTTCCAGCGGTGACAAGTGTAAAGGTAGAGGCGCAGAAAACTTTGTTACAAATCACCGATATGCAGGATGACTTTGGAAACCCTAATAGTCCATTTTATTTGCCTATGTTTAAAAGCATCGTCCCTAACATAAAGATGCTCCTTGATAAGGCTAGAGAGCTTGATATGGTTGTAATACACACAAATTCATTTGCTTATCCAACACCAGGTGAACGAAGGTGGAAGTCGTTAAGAGGTAGTTTCAATGGTTGGTTTGGACCAGAGGTCGACGAACTTAAGCCTTTGGATAGAGCCAGAGAGTATGTCGTCCCTAAAACAACGCACGACCCCTTCTTCCGAACGTTTATGGACAAACTACTTGACACGTTCCCAATGATTGATACTGTTATAGTAACAGGGGTTGCCACTAATGTATGTGTAATGTATTCAATCGCTGGATATTGCATAAGAGGATTTAGGGTCATCGTACCAATCGATTGCGTAGGCGCTAGCACAGAAGAAATGCAGATAGCAGCCTTGAATGTAATCAAGGCAATCTGTCCAGCTTTTCCAGTTACTATAACTACATCATATACGCTAACACTCGAAAACTACTCTTTCTGATTTCCCTCCAATTTAGCTCGGACATTCTCCATTTCTTTTCAGCTGATAACTCCCTAACGTACAAGAATGTGCAAGAACTTTTCTGCTATGATTATAGTGAAGATACGAGAGGCTGTGGCAAAGTTATCTCACGAGCAAACATTTCAACTCCCACCGCACCCTTATGATGGCAGATCTTTAGGTTATTGAAACAGCAAGATAGGAAGCTCGCACCATGAATCAAACTTTTCTGCCACAGCCGATACGGAAGCAAGATTTAAATATATTCCAAGCCAAAATAAGTTCTATGTTAAGAAAAAAGGTGGGTGTATCTACAACATTAGCTGTAGGAGCGATGGTAATAATAGCCATAATTGCTGGTATAGTAGGCTATTATAGCGGTATTCAATCTATAGGTGAAGTTCGACCAACTACTGTAACCATCACAACTAAAGTGACTTTTACTGCAACTACCACTACAACTGCTACTACAACAAGTACTACTACAGCTATTCTTGCCTTTCAACCTGTTTTGGATAGATTTAAACTAGGATCAGCTCAGCCAAACACACCAGACTTTATAGTATGGCATATAGCGAAGGAAAGAGGTATATTTCAAAAATATTTACCTAATGTTGAGCTGGTTGAATTTGCAGGTGGAACGGGGGAATTAGTAAAAGCTTTATCTGATAATAGCATACAAGTAGGCTGGGGACTTACTGAAGGCATTCTGCTTGGCGTAGTGAAAGGTGCTAAGATTGGTATAGCGGCGACGATAATGGAATCTCCATTGAGATGGGTAATAGTTGTGAAACCAGACGCACCCTATAAGTCAATACAAGATCTTAAAGGGAAGACAGTTGCTACAAGTAGACCCGGAGGTGGTTCAAATATAGTTACACTGAAGACCTTTGCAGATCTTGGTTGGGTGGAGGGAAGAGATTATTATATTAATCCAATAGGTGACTTGAACGCTATGATAGCTGGGGTTAAAGCAGGCACACTTGATGCTTTAACATTTAGCAGAGGCGTATTAACAAGCCTCATAGAAAAGGGAGAGCTCAGAATATTAGCTGAAGTAAATTATCAGTGGCCCGAATTCAGTCTAGGAGTAACTAGAGACTTTGCATCAAAGAACCCAGAAGCGGTGAGAGCTGTGATCTTGGCGCTTAATGAGGCTATGAAGATCTTTAATCAAGAAAAGGACTATGCGAAAGGGCTCTTAAAGTCAATGTTTGGACTTTCTGATGCCGCTGCAGAAGAATTTTACACATTCGTTAGATACTCTCTAGATGGCGTGATTTTCATTTCACCGCTAGACAAAGCGCAAGACTTTATGATCCTAGGCGGAGTAATGAGTGAGAAAGAAAGAATTAAGCCTATAGAAGCAGTTATACCAGGTTTCGCTCCAATTAAACCATAAACGCAAGCCAATGAACGCTCTATCTAGCCAATCCTTTCTACAAGACTCTAACTGCTGTACGTAGGCCACGTCTAGTGATTATACGTCTCTCAAAACCTAGCAAAATAATATTAATTGATACACTAAAGGAAGCTAACAAATAAATTATTGCATAGAACTCCGGGATCTTAAAAGTGCTTGCGTATTGACGAAGAGCAAATCCTAGACCCGTTGTTCCTACGAACATTTCAGCTATTATCACACCTATTAAGCAGAGATTTAATGCCAATCTCAAAGAAGATAGTAAACCAAAAGTTATGGATGGCAGTATTATCTTTTGATATAGTTGTAAACGTGAGGCGCCATATAGTTTAGCTACCTTCAAATGGCTTTCTTCTGTCAAAGTTGTCATAGCTATCACATTAAGCAAGATTGGGGGTAAGCCATGTATAAATGAGTAGGCGACCTTGTACTCGAAGCTGAAGCCAAAGATGGACCAAAAAATAGGAATGAGAAGAACTTTTGGAATGCTAAAGAAGACTGCCACAAGTGGCTCCATCCCTTCTTTGAGTATTTTAACAGAACCTATGATCATACCGAAATAAACACCTATCACTATAGAAAGTACAAACGCTATGAATAGAGCTGATAATGTGCTCAAAAACAGTTGTGTTACGACCCCTCTACTAAATAAATTAAACAAAGTGACAATAGCGTCTGATGGCTTACTGAGGAAAATCGGGGATATCAGACCCAATCTAACACTCAGTTCAGCCGCTACAACGATTGCGATTACACTAGAAAATTGTACTAACAATATTAACAAAGTCTGTTTATCGAACTTCATTTTTAAACACCAATCTCTCAATGAACCTTATGGCCTCAACTATAACATAGGCGATGCTCAATGAGATTATTATCGCTGCGTATTCTGTTGGCGCATCTAGTTTATAGGTTGCGGTCGTTATTACAAAGCCTAGACCCATCGAAGAGGCTACTATCTCCCCAAAAATTACACCTATTATATTAAAACCTAAAGCTAGTCTTATACCTGAAATAATAAGCGGAAGAGAAGCCGGAAGTATAACTTTCAATAACAATTGTGTTGCTGTGCAACCAAATGAATGGGAGACTAGAACGTATGTAGGACGAACACTTCTTAATGCGGCTATAGTATTAAGTATCAAAGGAAAGAGTCCGAGAAAGAAACCAAATAATATTTTGGATGGAGGGCCAAATCCTAGTATAACAACAATTAACGGATAAAGGGCTACACTTGGAAAAGCATAAATAAAATAAAGGAGTGGTTCATATATTTGAGTAATAAGTCTGAAATACCCGAATAGGAAACCTACTGGTAAGCCGATGCATATTGTAATTAAGAAAGCTAGCCCTATTTCAAATAGAGTTACATACAGGTGGGCGTAGAATCCAGACGGGATAGTTGAGGCGGAAGTATACGGATCCAAGATTTCAACTGCTCTAAATAATACCTTTGAGAATCTTGGTACACTAAACTCGTTCACTACACCTACTATTGGTAATATCTCCCACACAATTAATAGCAACACGACTATAATTATTCTTATTAGAACGCCTGTTTTGAGAACCAATTACTCTCGCTCTCTACTAAGCAAGCTCCACATTTGTTTCCTTACTCCAACTAATGTTGGATCTTCTATTTCCCTCGGTCTAGGTAAATCTATGTCTATTATAGCTCTAACAGTTGCGGGACGGTGTGAGAGAACTATAACTCTATCCGAAAGGTAAGCTGCTTCAACAAGAGAGTGAGTTACAAATAGAATTGTAACACCAGTCTGCTGCCATATACGAACGAGCTCCATGGCCATTTTTTGTCTTGTCTGCTCATCTAAAGCGCCAAACGGTTCGTCCATCAATAATATCTGCGGTTGAGTTACTAATGCTCGAGCCAAGTTTACGCGCTGCTGCATACCACCTGAGAGTTGGTTGGGGTAGTAAGTTACAAAATCACTTAATCCTACTAAAGAAAGATATTTGTTTGCTGTCCTTCTTCTCTCAGTTTTATTAACACCTTTTAGCTCAAGCGGGAATTCTACATTTTGTAAAACATTTCTCCACGGAAAAAGCGCAGGGTCTTGGAAGACCATAGATATAATATCTGGTCTTGGTGAGTTAATTTCTTGACCATCTATAATCACTCTCCCCGTATCAGCCTTAATAATTCCCGCTACAATCTGTAAAAGTGTAGACTTACCGCATCCGCTCGGCCCGATGATCGTGGTGAAGGTGTTTGGATTAATAGATAAGTCAATATTATCTATAACCTTAAGTGTGTTTCCACTAATGTACTGTTTGGATACTCCTTCAATCTTTATACCTTTCATGGGTGCTTTAGCACCATCGATTTCTAATCGACTTGTGTCTTTCTATTTTATTTAAACGTTGCTAAGTTGAAGGATGTGGCTGTTTTATTATGAAATCATTCCACCCCCTTGAGCAGCAGTGATGGGTCTATAAGCATCTCCCTTTGGGGCATCCTTGCGTAAAACATCTTTATTGGTGTTTCGAGCTTTGTTATGTCGAATGCTCCGTGAGGCCTTATGCAGTTGTACCATTGCATGAATTCATCTATGGATGAGAAGTATCTTATCTTGCTTTAATGAATTTGAATACTCTCTTTCATACCTTACCCACTTCTTCCTTACACGCTTTCTTTCTTCAGTCAACGCCAAACCCTCCTGGACAAGTATCCTGTGAACCCTGTTGTGGTTGATGCTATAACCATGAGCAAGAAGCATCTTTTCGAGATAGCATGCATTAGCCTTGTATACACCATATAGCTTCCTGACAACAATTCTTTCCTCTTCTGTGATATCCTTTTTCTTTCTGCCTGCCTTTTTGAGTTTCGGAATGCTACCGCTTCTTTTGTATATTCTGTACAGCTGCTGAACCCTGCTGATTGATATAGAAACCGCATCTGCAATATCCCTGTTTGTAACTCTAGCTTGAGATTTGGACCTGATGATCCACACGATCTTATTATCATCAAGCTTTGCCATTCCATCGTATCCATAATTTCTACATACGCTCTTCCAAAAGTCGCTCAGTATACTCTTCCTTACTATCCAGTCTATTCTTGTTAAGGGGTGTAATAATTTCCGGATAACATAGAAACTTCTTGAACTTATCAAGAAGTTGCTGACCTATTCTTCGCAGGAGGGGGCGGATACTTTAGTTTGCTGTGAGAAAGGTTGAGGCGTACTAGGGCTTCGGCCATCATCAACGCCGCTGGCGCTGGATCTATTACAGGCACTCCTAAAGCCTTCTGAAGATCTCTTGCCATGCCAATCATTCCGGTGCAGCCTAGAATTATGGCTTCGGCTTTCTCCTCCTCTGCAGCTGCCCTTCCTTGAGTTTCTAGGGCTGCTTTAACCTCGTTCCACTTCTTCTCAAGATCCAGAACTGGGACCTCGATAGATCGAACAGAGACTACCTTATCTGCTGCCCCATACTTTTTAGCCAAGTCACGGAAAATGGGGATAACGTTTTTCAAAACGGTTATGATGGAGAAGCGTGAAGCTAGAAGCGAAGCCAAGGCTATGGAAGCTTGGCACGGACCCAGGACTGGGATCTCGGCTATCTCCCGGGCAGCGTCTAATCCTGGATCACCCATACAGTCTATTATGACCGCGTCGTAGCCTTCGTCCTCTGCTCTTCGCACCAGATATAACAAGATATTCAAGAAAACCCCACGACGGACCCTTGGCTTGGTTTATCCACGTAGTGGTGTTTATGCCGATAATTATGGCTGCCGGTGGCTTTCTGCAGCTCCTCGCACCCGGCGTAAACCTTGCAGCAGCGATGGTAAGTTTGGGTATGGTTTGGGCAGTACTATTGACAGGAGTGGTGGGGCAGTGGAGTACAAATGATAACAACCTCTATAGCGCCTCTCTGGCGTGGTGCAACGCTATACCAATCAAAAGGGTCTACTGGGTGGCCATCATGGGTATAATAGGCACGGTGGTAGCTGCTCTGATCGCCTTAGGATTTGGCGTTAGCTTAAATGCGTTACTCCTACTAGGCTCGTTTCTCGGCACATGGATACCACCGATGGCTGCAGTGATGATAGCAGACTTCTATATTGTAAAGCCGTTCCTACTAGGCGCAAAGGCTGTCGAGAAAAGATATGAATGGGGGCCTGGAACGGCATATCACCTAGTAAACTGGCCAGCGGTTGTTGCCATAATCGTCGGAGGCTTTCTTGCGTGGTGGATCCCCCAAGTCTATCCGACAGTACCAGGTGTTGTAGTAGGGTTCTGTGTATCCCTTATACTCTTCATACTTCTCATGGCTGCTTGTGTAAAGCTGGGCATCAAATACGGCATCGGCAAGTGGGTTGAAACCGAGAAGGGCTTCTAAAGGTGAGAAGATATGAGTGTTGAAACCAATACCGCCCGTTCCTTCTTCACAAAGCTGAACATGATAGCCTTAGTGCTGGCGATAATTATACTAGTTCTTTCCCTACTTTCATCACCAAAGGCGCAAACGCTCTTCTCAATCTACGCCATAATACTGATAATACTCATTCTTGTAGGTCAGCTCAGAGTTAACCGCGCAGGAGATCTAAAGCAGGTAGGTGAGAGGGCAGTTCAGACGCTATGGCTCTGGACCTCCCTCGGATTGGTAGCCCTAACTATGCCTCCAGCCCCCTACTTCGAGTTCAGCCAACCTATAATGGCCGCTCTGATAGTCATAGGCGCTATACTCATAATAGCTGGAGTATACGCTCTACTAAGGATCAGAAAGCTTACAGGAGTATACTTAAGCGTATAAGCAAACACAGGGACACGCAAAAATACCCCACTATCTTTTTTTCTCCGCTCTCACATGATAAATCGTGGTGAAAAGGATTCTTCTAAAAATCATTTTCACATCAACCAATATATGTAAGATCCCTCAACTCCCTTCGTATATTCTGCACCGCTGTTCTGAGAAACTCCTTGCCTCTAAGCATCTCTCTAACCTGATAAAGCTTTAAGAAGAGGGCGACTATACTTCTTCTGAAACTCAGCCAAGGCTTCGTCAAGCAGCTTCTGAAACTCCTCGAACTCTAGCTCACCGATATCAAGCCCGCGCTCCATAGCTATCTTCAGAGCCTTAAGTATAAGCCAGGTAGTAACATCATCGCCCACCTCCAAAAGATCTCTGAAGTCCGCAGCCAAACTCTCACCCTAGTCACTGCAATTTGATAACAGCAAATTAAACCTTCCTCTCAAGCGCACCATTAAGCCTTTGAGTAAGTTAGATTGCCGCTGCACTAATCTATACATAGAGACAGAAAGCCAAGGGGTAGTAGGCTGGATAAGCATGGGAAGCTATCAACTATACCTCTACAGCAGATACATAAAAGGCTCGGCACAAAACACCATTAGTAACATGTCTAACGCTGAGCACGTCTAACCCCCCTATCGAGCACCCTAGCAAGAACAGGGACAAGTATAACGAAAGATGCCACTAAACCACTGCCTGTGAAAAGAGGGGCATCAAGGCTTCTAGCGACCTCAAACACTATCGGTTCGGTTAATATATGAAGATCTAAGGCGAGGTTTAGTGCGCTCCCTATGTGCGCAGATAGCTCAGCCTGAACCCACACAGAGTTGTTGTAAAGGGGCCACAACAGCGGCGTGTAGCCCGCCGGGAGATCTAGGGCGATATGCGTAGCAACAGAAAAGAACCCCATAAACCCATACTTCAGAACCTTCGGCTTAAACTTGTAGATCACAAAAAAGATGGGTGTTGAAACAGCCAAGAGTGCGATGAGAGAATGCGTAAAGGATCTATGCACAAGAAATAAAGCATCCAAATCAGGGGTTAAGGCGAGGAGAGAGAGGAGAAAAGCCCTCCTTACATCCACACCCAAGAGCACCAAGGCGACAAAAGGTACCACAAAGTGAACTAAAGGCTCCAACCCACCATGCACTGCTGGCAAATGAGCCTATCAAGATTTCGGGCAAAAATTCTTGTTGTATACCACATTGTCCACTAACATCGAACCATTGCGGGCTACATTATGCCGGCTTTCTTTAACGCGCCTTCTATCTCACTGATCTTAGCGCGAATCTCACGCAAACTTTCATCTAAATACAGCCTAAGATCTCTTCTTAATGACCTCAATTCCTTTCTGGTCTTCCCAGACTCGTCAGTAACAACCCGTCTAGTCTTCTCAGACTCCAACCTAATCACTTCCCTACTCTTTTCTAACTCCAGCTTAATAACTTCCCTGGTCCTTCCAGACTCTATTCTAATAGCATCTCTGGTCTTTTCTGACTCCGCCTTAATCGTACTCATAGTCTTTTCATCAAGTTCAACGCTTCTTCCAGCTAGAGCAACACTCTTTTCTCCGAGAACAACATTTTTCTCACTCAGCTTCACAGTTCTTTCTCCCAGCTTTAAGTTCTTCTCACCTAACTCAACGCTTCTTTCACCAAATTCCACTGTCTTATGAAGTAATCTTTCGGTCGTATAAAGTCTCTCAAAGAGTTCCTCTTGCCATTCGCCACGTCTTATTTCGAAGTAACTGAATTCTCCGGTTGCGTCCTGCCAGCTCACATCGAGTTGCTCGACTAAGATTGGGTATCTTTGTATCTTAATGCTTTCTATAAATCGTGTAAGTTTGTCCACCCCCCCTTAGCTATAGCTACGATCCTCTTCATACACATAGTGTTGAAGATAGCTCAGCATATAAACTTGGAGAATGGAAATTTTATTGGTCCACGTTGCGCAGAAAGGCGGTTAGGAACTTCGTTTCTCATCAAGATAAAGATGCTAGCGGGCTCGGTGGGATTTGAACCCACGACCTACAGCTCTCTTCTCTCGGTTAGGAGGCTGCCGCGCTATCCATACTTCACTCACCTAGACAGTGATCTGCGCCACGAGCCCGATATTTAGCAGATAGATGCGTGCCTTTAATCTTTTTCCGTTCTTAGGGCGGCTGGTTTGCTGATGTGTTTGGTTTGTGTGAGATAGAGGCTGCTCGGCTCAGCTACTTTCGCTTCGCACATCTGTTGTATAGTAGGGTTGAGAAGTAGACCGCTGATGCTAGAAGGACTATGGTTGCGCCTGAAGGTAGATTTGTTAGATATGATAACCAGAGGCCGAGTAGTGTGAAGAGTAGACTTAAGGCTGCTGCCCCAAACATCATATGTACGAGCCTTTTCGTGAAGATTTCGCTTACAGCAGCCGGTATTGTAAGCAGCGCCATAACTAGTATTACACCAACAACTCTAATCAGCATAACCACAGTGAGAGCTACGAGTGTCAATAAGATGTAATAGATCAGATTAACCGGTAGTCTGAGCGTTTGAGCGAATTCTCTGTCGAATGAAATGGCAAGAAGCTCCTTGAAAAGTAGTGCGACCGTTAAGACGAGGATAAGGTCTAAAACCAGCATCACGATTAAGTCGGATCTGGGCACCGTGAGGATGTTACCGAATAGGTAGGAGAACAGGTCTGGCACATAACCTGGTGTAAGTTTTACGAAGATTATACCAACCGCCATACCTAACGCCCAGATTACACCTATCACGGTGTCTTCTCGCGCCCCAAGTTTCTTTGACGTAGCACCAACCCCTACCGCTACCGCTACTGCGAAAGTGATCGCAGCGTATATCGGGTTTAAGCCTAGAAAGTATCCTAAACCTATTCCTCCAAATGCTGCGTGCGAGATCCCGTCGCTTAAAAAGACGATTCTATTGACGACAACATATACGCCGATTATGCCGCATGCTACGCTTGCTATGAGAGCTGTGAAGACAGCGTTTCTGATGAACTCGTATTGTAGGACCTCAAGCAAATCAGATCAGTGTTCTTCAACTACTCTGTGTGGCAGACCGTGTGCTATGATGTCTACTGGACATTGGTAGGCTTCCATCCACATCTCCCGTGTTATCTGCTTCGACTCGTTGTAGTAGAGTTTTTTGTTTAAGCAAGCGATCTTATCCACATATTTTGAAAGGGCGGATATGTCGTGTGTAACGACTATTATCGTCATCCTGCTTTTAAGCTCGTTAAGATATTCCCAGAATTTCGTGTCAAGCCTCCTGTCAACGCTTAGCGTCGGTTCATCTAGTAAGAGGAGCTTCGGCTCTGTTGCTAGGGCTCTTGCTATGAAGACCCTCTGCCTCTGCCCGCCTGAAAGTTTACCTATGGGTTCATCCTTCAGCCCTTCTAGCTCCACAGCCTTTAGTGCTTCCAAAGCGGCTCTTTTGTCCGCTTCACTATATGGTTTAATTAAGTTACTTCGGTTGAGTCTACCTGTTAGGACTACATCCCAGACCGTAGCTGGGAAGGATAGGTCTGGTTGGTTCAGCTGAGGTACGTAGCCGATCAACTTCTCAGATTTATGAGGAGGCTTCCCATAGACCTTTACGAAGCCTTTGGTCGGCTTCAGTAACCCAGCTATAACTTTGAGTAAGGTTGTCTTACCGCCTCCATTAGGCCCGATTATGCCAAGGAAGTCGTTTTCAAGAACCTTAAGGTTGATACCTTCGAGCACGCATTTTGAGTTGAAGTAGACTGAAACTTCCTCAATCTCCACCGCTAGGTTAGGCAATCTAGCTCAGCGCCTCCTTTAGGGATAGGGCGAAGCCCTTTATGTGTGTAACATAGTCTGTGAAGGAATGTGTGTCAACCAAGATAATCTCTACGCCCAGTTCCTTTGTTATAACTTCTAGCTGCCGTGGGTCAAACTGTGGTTGGGCGAAGACCGCTTTTACGCCTGCTGCTTTGGCCGCTTCGACTACTTTAACCATCTCCTCGACCGTCGGTTCTTTGCCCTCTTCTTCTAGAGCGATCTGTTTTAAGTTGTAGTCTCTGGCAAAGTATGCCCAAGCTGAGTGATAGACCACGAAGACCCTTGTTCTGAGGTCTGAGAGGATCTCCTTAACCTCATAATCGAGTTTCTGCAGGTCGTTTACGTATGTGTCTCGATTCTCCTTATAGATCTTCGCACCGTCTGGGTCTATCTGCACAAGCCCCTGGTATATTGAGTCGACTATTTTAATGGCGTTTCTTGGTGAGAGCCAGACGTGCGGGTCAGAATGTCCCTGAGAGCCTATCAACTCTATTTCAGCGCTTGTGTCAACTATAAGCATATTTGGGTTTAGCTCAGCCAACTTATCTAACCAGTTGACTTCAAACTCAAGACCAGCACCGACTTTAAAGTAGATTCTAGCACCGCTCACAGCCCTGATAGCGGATGGTGTTAGATCAAAGGTGTGTGGGTCGGCGTTAGGCGGCACCAGAACCGCAACGTCCACCCTATCTCCACCCACTCTTCTAACAAACTCGGCATACGGGTTTATTGTTACACCAACCCTAATCTTTTGAGATCCGGTGTTTTGTGGCTCCGAATTTGGGGCTAATAGAGCCGAAACACTTGCTCCTACGGCTACGAGCAGAATTAGGATTAGGGATGCGGTCCATCGGTTCATCATTAGTTTTCTTAGTTTTATTAACTTTATAAGCCTTTCTTAATAATCTGACTATATGCTTTTAAACGAGTATTAATAATGATCTGTGGGTTGGCTGTAATCAGCGTTTCGATTAACGATCACTTGTTAGCAGAGCTCGACAGAATACGGAGTGAAGTAGGTTTTTCAGGAAGATCTGAAGCGCTGAGGGCTGCGATAAGGCTGCTAGCCTCAGAGTACCCACGCAAAGTGGAGCTTGATGAAAGGACCGTCGGGGTTCTTCTGCTCATACACGGTCATGAGGCTGAAGATCTTGTTACTGAGGCGAAGCATAGATTTCTCGACATAGTGCATACCCAAGTTCATAATAGGTTTAAGGTAGATAAGTGTCTAGAGCTCTTCATACTAAACGGTCTATTGAGTAGGATGCTTGAATTCAAGAGCATCTTCCAGAGAAGCGACAAAATCGATTACGTTAAACTGATCACAATCTGAGCTTTGAGGTGAGTATAGCAAACTCTTAAATTGGTAGCAATGGTAGTGGTTGAGTGTTGAGATTAAGTAGCGGCGGCATAGTTTTGGCGGCTTGTTTCTCGGGTGCATTTATGGCTTACGGTATTAGGTACACGTTCGGTATGGTGTTACCTGAGATGATGCGTGATCTGAATCTTACAAACGCACAAGCTGCTCTCATATATACCACTTTTTTGACAACATATACCGTCTCATCACTATTCGTCGGTTTTCTGATCGATTCTATCGGCATTAAAAGAATCGTGCTCGCTTTCCTACCCTTATTTGGTATCGGGACAGCTCTTATGAGCTTGGTTTCTAGTCAGCTTTGGGGTATACTGTTTTTCTCAGTCGCCGGAGTGGGCGCTTCTGTGGGATGGGTTCCACTTGTTGTTTGGGTTCAGAAAGCCTACCCAACTAAACGCGGTTGGTCGCTAGGCATTCTCCAGATAGGGGTTAATTCAGGGTTTTCTACATTAGGTTTGGTAACACCTTTAATGTTGCCCCATTTAGGTTGGCGGGGCATCTGGGCCTTTTTAGGCGGTTTAGCGCTGATCTGGCTGCTCCCTCTAACCGCCGTAGCCAAGGAGCCAGAAGCTAACCCGGCTTCACATAAGACCGTATCTGTGCAGATGAGAGAATGCGGAGGCGTGCTAAGGGACATAAAGTTCTGGCTGGGGGGCATATCTTATGCGCTCGGAGGATTCGCCATAATGGTTCCGATGACCTTCTCAAAAGCTTATGCAAACCTAGAGCTCGGGCTGAACCTAGCCGAAGCCACTTCGATCTTTAGCATAATAGGTTTCACAGGCATCTTTAGCGCCTTGTCCATCTCGATAATCTCAGATAAGATCGGAAGGAAGCGTTCAATAGTAATATCAAATCTTGCGTTAGCCGCTGGATTAGTCGGTTCAGCCTTCTTTTCAAAGTCTTTCCTAGAAATCGCCGCCTGGAGCGTAATTGTAGGAGTAGGCTACAGTACTATATGGCCGCTCTACGCAGCGCTGGTAAAAGATATGTATAGCTGGAACGTCGCGGGCTCAATAACCGGGTTCTGGACCTTGCTCTGCGGCGTCGGGCTCCTAACTTCACCCTACGTCTGCGGCGTCTTAATAGACTATACTGGGAGCTACAGACCAGCATACCTACTGGGCTCGGTTGTGGCGATCATCGCCATACTTCTCATATTAAAGATAAGAACACAGAGTACAAGATGCTAGCCTAGCAACACCGGTTCCTAGTAAAAGTAACCAACTTCCATCTGCCACACATTTTTACCACATTCTGAAGGCTTTGAGACACTGCTATAGAGGCTGTTGCGGTCTTCTTTGGTGTGCAACTTTATCCTTTGGCGTCGATTCAGCGCCTATTTTGTAGATGATTTACTACTAGATTGAGTAAAAGCCTTCTGATCCGCTCTTTAACTTATTATAGGTGAAGAGCTTAGTTAATGCTTCAACACCTTCCTCGACCGTTAGAGGCGGTTCTCTGAAGCCTAGATATAAGAAGAGCCTTGTTATATCTGGTGGTTCCAGTTCGCAGGCCTGAAGTAGTTGAGTATCCTTCAGTATGGTTCTTGCGCCTCCTTCTGCTGCGATTCTTTTGCTTCTATTCATAAGGATGACCTTGCTGGCTAAGTAGGGTACGAGATTCAGATCGTGAGTTGTGAAGATAACACTCTTTCCCTCAGCTTTTAGCTCATTTAAGATGCGGAGAATTATTCTTTTAGAGTTGAGGTCGACTTGTGCAGTCGGTTCATCTAGTAGCAAAAGGTCTGGTTCTGTGACTAGTATGCACGCTAATGCCGCACGCTGCTTTTCACCTTCGCTAAGCCTATATGGCGGCTTATTGAGTAGCCTTTCGAGCCCAAGCCTCTTAGCTACTTTATCGACTAGTGTTGCAGCTTCATCTTTAGGTACATCAAGCTGAGCTAAGCCGAATTCCAAGTCTTCTTGCACAGTGCTGCTAAAGAGCATATCATCGGGGTTCTGCATCAAGAGCCCTATGCGCCTTCTAAGCTTCTTGGCGTTTCTTTCAGCCATAAGTTCGCCGAAGACGTAGACTCTGCCTTTGGTTGGTTTGAGAAGCCCGTCTATGAGCAGTAGGAGTGTGGATTTTCCTGAGCCGTTTGGCCCTACTATTGCAGCACATTCACCTTCGTAGATAGTTAGGTTTGCATACTCCACACCAACGGTGCCGTCTTGGTAGACATAGTGTAGGTCCTCTGCCTTGACTACTAGTTTGTTCGTCAAATGCTGATCACCAAACCGAAGAGGATGAGCGCTGCGACAAGTAGTGTGAACAGCAACTCCTCAGCACCAACTTTAAACGTGGGGTAATAGAGTTTCATGTTTGCCTCGCCGTTTCTTGATAGCGCTGCCATCTGTACTCTTTCGCCTCTTTCAACACTCTTTATTAGAAAGACTCCCAGTATCTTCCCACCCTCTCTCCAGACGCGGCGGAGGCTCAGATCTTTGTGAACTCTGCTTTCCCTTGCGAGCGTTAGTCGGTAAAGCTCGCTCGCCAAGAGGATTAGATAGCGGTGTGTCATAGCCATAACCCATAGCAGCACGTTAGGCACCTTGAACCACCTTAAGCTTGCTAGGATCTTGGAGAAGCCGGTGCTCGAGATTAGAAGGATGAGTGTAGTAGATGCTGCGGCTATGCGGAGTATAAAGGATAGCAGATAACCGAAGTCATCTGAAAACGGTTGAAAACTTAATGGATTAGTTGAAAACGGACTTAAAGAGAGGATGGCTCTGGGCAAGGCTATTACTAGTGCCGGTAAGGTAACGGCCAAGCTCCTAAAGAACAGTCTGCGGAGAGGTATCTTAGAAATGTAGGTTAGGGTGTAGCAAGTCAGTAGAACAGCAACCTCAACTACGACGCTATGCGTAAAGATTGTTAACGTAATCAAAGCTGCTAGCCCTAATAGCTTAATACGCGGATCAAGTTTCTGCATAAAGCCTAAAGTGTGTTGGTAACCTTCATTCGCAAGTAAATCTCTAAAAGCATCTAAGCCCACTCTAACGAGGTTGACCAACCGCTCACCTACGCATGATATGTGAAACGCCGTAGACCAGCAGAAAGACTAGGGCTGAGCCTATAACTGCAGATATTAATGTGCCGATATATGGGTCTAAGCCTCCAATAGTATAGTCTGGTAGGATACCCTTGTAGAAGGGGGTTTCCTCCACACCCAGATTTGACGCGATATTTTCAAGCGGCTCTGAGTATCCAACCAGCTCAGCAGCATAAGCGAATAGCGGCGTAAGAATTATCAAAGCAGCAACGATGAAGAATGCCCTCTTCAACCAATCTTCACCTCGCCAACCAAGAGCTCGGGTCTACTCTTTAGGAGGAAGGCTACGGTGGCTGAGGTTACGAATCCCTCCACTATGCCTAAAAGTGCGTGCCAAATGAACATAACCGGAACCGTAACCCAGAGATTGTAGGCGAAGATCGAAGACGAACCTATCTCTAAGCCGCAGGCTAAAGCTGCTGAAACCGCGCCGAACCAACCAGCTAGAAATGCTGCGGCTACTCTGCTTCTGCGTGCTAACAGGGTATAAATTAGGTAGGCTGCTATAACCCCAACTACACCCATGTTGAGTATGTTGGCGCCGAGTGCTGTGAGCCCACCATCCCCAAAAACGAGGGTCTGGACAGCTAGGATGGAGGTCATTACGAGTATAGCTTGTAGTGGACCTAAGAGGATGGCTGCGACCCCTGAGCCTACGAAGTGGGCTGATGTGCCTCCTGGTATGGGCCAGTTGAGCATCTGTGCTGCGAAGATGGCTGCCGCTAACACACCCAGCAAAGGGATTCTGGATTCGTTGACACCTTTCTTCTCTAACAAGTAGACTGCTAAGCCTATGGATGCTGCTGCTAGGGCGTAGGTTAGTGCTGAAAGCGGTAGGTCGAGGAAGCCATCTGGAATGTGCATAGCACATATCTCTTCGCAACATTGGTATTAAAACTTTACCTTCTAGTAATACTAAAGCGCGGTAAGGATTTAAACCAAACGCAAGTAGGTGAGTATGGTGCGCGGGGGTTGCCGAGCCTGGCCAAAGGCGCGGGACTTAAGATCCTAAATAAGTGGTTAGGGCTGGATTTGAAATCCCGTCCCGCAGAGGTTCATAGGACATAGTAACATTGTCCCATGGCCGCAGATGGGTTCGTGGGTTCAAATCCCACCCCCCGCACCAAATCTGATGTTGAAACGAGTTATTCGGGTTTAACCTTGAGTATAGGTCCGTCTTTTTGGATTACCCTAACCTTCTGCCCTTTCGCTATGTCTTGGTCTGATGTGGCTTGCCAATATTCTGCTCCATATCTCACAAGCCCGACGCGCCCCCTTGGTATGTCTTCTACTGCGATGCATAGTTCTCCCACTATTCCTTTTAGTGCTGGTGGTCTTCTTCTGGCTTGTATGACCTTATAGGCTGCGAAGATAAAGAAGACACCTATTGTTAGCGGTATTATTAAGGTGGTTAAGAGAAGGCTGTTCAAAAGATCGGAAGAAATCAACCAAGGACCAGTAGGTAGAGAGGGGAATAATAGCAGCCCACCTATTATGATGCAAGCAAACCCAGCTCCACCCATCAGCCCAAACCCTGGTGTTAGCAACTCAGCGAGCAGTAGAATAGCGCCCAGTGCTATTAAGATTAACCCCCCAATAAATATCCCTGTCAACCCAAGCCCTATAAGTCCAAGGATGAGGCAGATTCCACCTACAACTTCGCTGCCGTAGCCTGGTGACGCTACACCGAAGATTAGAGCATAAAGCCCGAAGATGAAGAGTATATATGAGATCAGAGGGTCTGAGAGCACCTTCAGGATCTGTAGCCTTAAAGACGTTTCCCAGAATACAACTGTAACTCCAGTGGTCTTGATGCGATAGGGTCCTGTGAACGTCTGCACCTCAACCCCATCTACCATCTTAAGCAGATCTTCTATGGATTCTGCTACGAATTCGATGATGCCCATTTTCTTCGCCTCTTCTGCTGACAGGTTTAGATTTTCTTTTATAAAACGCGCAGCAGCGGTTTCGTTTCTCCCGTGCATCCTAGCTCTTTCTACTAAGAAAGTGGTTAGGGCGTTGATCGTCTTTGTGTCATTTACCGGCTGTGTGCCACCCAACGGGTTATACGCTACTGGTTGGGCTGAGCCGATTATGGTGTGCGGAGCCATGGCTGCTATATGTGTTGAGAGCAGTATGTATGTGCCTGCTGACCAAGCCTTAGCGCCTTGAGGGTAAACGTAACCGATTACAGGCACAGTCGCTCTTTCTACGAGCTCGATTATCTTCATCGTCGCATCCAGGTTTCCACCGGGTGTGTCGATTAGTAGTAAGAGTGGTGTGTTTAAGGATTCGGCTTCCTTAAGAGCCTCCCCTACAACCTCGCTCGACATACTCGTTATAGTACCCTCTAGCTTTACAGCGATCATATTTTCAGCATATGATTCGGCTGGGTAGAGTAGTAGGGGGAGGTAGAAAAGAATCAAGATTAGGAGAAGGATCTTTTTCAACGCCTTTAGATTTCCCCTCTATTCACTCTTTGCCTTCTCTCCCTTGAGTAGACCTATTAATGTTGCTAGGTCTGCGGATGCGCCTGTTGTTGTAACGACGATTAGGTTCTTTTCTCGAGCGATCTCGGCTAATGTCTGAAGCTCTCGCAGCCTAAGGGCGGTAGGCGTCTTCTCATACATAGCAGCTGCTTCAGCCATCTTGCTCGCCGCTTGGTATTCACCATCCGCTACTATGATCCTTGACCTCCGTTCACGCTCAGCTTCTGCTTGCTTAGCGATAGCTCTCTGCATAACCTCAGGTAGTGTGACATCCTTTATGGCTACAGCCTGCACCTTTATCCCCCAGTTGTCTGTTGCTGCATCAAGTATCTCTGTCAACTTTTTGCTGAGCTCCTCCCTCTTTGAGAGTAGCTCGTCTAATTCAACTTGCCCAAGCACATCTCTTAGTGTAGTTTGCGCCAAAAGGTTTGTCGCTAATATGTAATTCTCTACTGAGACTACTGCCTTCTGTGGATCAAATACGCGGTAGTAGACTACGGCATCCACATCTACACTCACGTTATCTCTGGTTATCACCCTCTGCTTAGGAACGTCAAAGGTTATTACCCTAAGATCCACCACCCTTAACACATCTACTATCGGGATTCTGAAGAATAGCCCAGGCCCTTTAGCTCCTATCAGCCTACCCAATCTGAACATCACTGCCCTCTCATACTCCTTAACGATTCTTATTGAAGCCCTGAGGAAAGAGAGGATGATTATTAGCGCAATTATTCCGAGGAATATTTCGACTTCAGCCATCTAACAACCCACGATCGTATTCGGATTGCGTAGTAGATAAAAGTTGCTAGATCCTCTGCTCAGCCGCTTTCATCCTTGATGTTTAACTGCCGCAGCAACTTCGGATACAGTGTTGGGTGGGTTAAGTCCTCCTTCGTATCTACAATTTTAACCTTCATCCTTTTGTTATAAGCAAGCTTAGGTGCGCTAAGAACCTCGAATCTTATTAGAGCGGATTTATACCAGTTCACACCAGGATTATTCTCTGTTCTGAAGCCTAGGTTGTATGCGAACTTCTCATAATTTACTGTGTTGTAATCCATAGGATAGGATGAGAAGCCTTGGATAATGTCTGTTATCACGCAGTTCATCTTTGAGAGGAGCCTTTGTGTTTCGAGCCATTTTCTTAAAGAGGCTTCGTGTAAAGTTAGACCGAAATAACCTACACTACCCTCTTTCAGGCAGGTTATGCCCCGTATGAGAAAGGCTTTAAGCCCCGAGAGTGTTTCAAGAGGCTCTGATGAGAAGACATCGAACCTACCTGCGAGCGTCTTAGGTAGAGGGTTGGCTACATCGTATTCAATATACTCTATGTTGAAGCCGTATATGCTGTTAACCCTACTTATGAACTCTCCAATCCTCCTATCTATGTCTAGAACCGTTATCCTTGAAGGTAGCTGTGTTAAAGCAAGAGCCACACTTAGGAGGTCATCATCTCCTATTAGGACTATGTTCTTACCGCATAGATCTCCGTAATGGTGCATGAGGGCAACCCTCGCTAACACATCTTCTCCTACCATATAGCCTTGGAAGTATTCGAGTGTTGGCTGTGGGCGCTCCTTAACGATCTCCTTAAACTTCTCCGCAAGGTCTTTGAAGCCCGCTTCACCTACTATCCGCTTGCCACCACATACTTCACACATTCTAGTCTTATATTGCAGCTCCTTTGGGTTGACGCTCTGTTTGCCCTTCCCCGTTAAATAGAATACACCTTTCTCTTCGCCGATAAGCCCCTCCTTATAGAGATGCCTTAGGGCGCCTATCGACTCTCTTAAGGTGCGGTCGGATCTCTCAAGTAGCTCCCACACCGTCTTATTTGAGTACGCTAACTCTCGCAAGATTTTGGCTTCTAATCTCTCCAAAGTCCACCCTCCTGATGAACCTCTCCTCTACAGAGGTTGGTTTAAACTCCTCTAAGAGCAGTTGGTAGGCTGTTAGAGCTGGCTCATCAGCGCCGCAAGTAAATATATCTAGAGCAATATATGAGTATTCGGGCCAAGTGTGCACGCTGATGTGCGATTCCCGTAGAAGATAGACGGCTGATACGCCGAAAGGCTCAAACTGGTGGAAGCAAGAGGAGACTACGTGTAAACCGGATTTAGCAACTACCCTATCCAAGACCGCCCGAAGGTGTTCAACCCGGGAGATCTTCCCAGAATCCACACCCCAAAATTCGGCGATAATGTGAATGCCCATTTCTGAACACCCACATTATCGTCGAACGGTATAGAGTATGGCTTCATCCATATTTATATTTTCCTATTTTTCCACCTCCTTGTTGGGAAAATTGTAGTGTTGTGATGTGAGGTGGTGGATGGGTTGGCTTACGAGAAGTGTAGCGAATGTGGGAAGGAGTTCTATGATTGGAGCGAGTATCGAGCGGAGCTTAGGCTTAAGCAGCATATGAGGGACAAGCATGGTTTAGCTGTTGAACAAAAGTGAGGCGCTACAGAGAGTATTTAGAGGGTTTGCGGAGAGGAGGGGGTGGGATTTGAACCCACGTGTATCCGCTCTGCAGGCGGACGCGTAGCCGCTCCGCCACCCCTCCCAATCATCTAATATTTAGAAAAGGGGTTATAAAGGCTTAGTTTCTACTTCTCAACCTACTTTTGTGTGTTGGGTGTAGACTTCTATCGCCTTTTCAACTGCTGCTAGTGGTGCTAGTCTTTCTATGCTCAGTAGGATGATCTTGTTCAGCCAGTAGAAGACGAGTATGCAGAGCTTTTTTCTTATGGTGAGTACGCATTCGACTTCACCCATCTTTTCATTCCAGCTCTCCCGCTCTCTCTTCCTTGCCGCGATCTGCTTCGCGTATCTTTGAAGCTCCTCTTTCGTAAGGATCATATCTATATCAGGTTTGCAGGCAAACTTTATCACTTCACCACCCTCTCCTATGAGCATTACGCACCTAACTTTCCTATGGCAGTTCAGCATCTTATCGACTATATCTTCACTCAACAGCATAGTAAACGTTAAAGGTGGTGATAAGTTTAATGGTGCGAATTAAGAGAAAGTCGGGTCAAGGCTCTTTTCCTCTTCTTCTTGGGTGGCAATGGGTTTTGTTCTTGAACGCTCCGATATGATGTATCTTCTAGGATAGGGAATCTCTATCCCGTTTTCATCGAACGCTTTCTTGATACGCTCTCTGAGCTCAGCAGCGGTTACGAAGGCGGTGGGTTGATCTTTGCACATAAATATGAGCCTAAGCTTTAAACCGTTTTCGCCGAATTCGAGTAGGTGTACTCGAGGCGGCATATCTGGTAAAACATTAGGGTGCTCCGAGGCTATCTTGATCATAAGGTTCTTCGCCAACTCGTAGTTAGATTCATAGGATATGTCAACGAAGACCGAGCCTATCATTCTCGGGTCCTTGAGGTGGTAGTTGACGACGACTTCGCTGTCAAAGACCGAGTTAGGTACGACAAGCCTCCTGTTATCCCAAGTCCTTATTATGGTGTGGGTGATCTTTATCTCTTCAACCACACCATAATCTCCTCTGAATAGTAGGGCGTCTCCAAGCCTAAATGGTCTCACAAAGTAGATTAATAGTCCAGAGAGCCAGTTTCCAACGACCTTCTGCGCAGCTAAACCAACTACTATTGCTGCGAACCCCATGCCTGAGACGAGGCTGAGGAGGGCTGGTAGGCTTGGTGGGAAGATGATCGAAAGGGCTATTAGTATCGCCAAGATCCATATTATGTAGGTTATGATCTTCTGCAGACCTACGAGAGCGGTTTCCTTATCCGCTTCACCAGCAGCAACCCTTCGACCGAATCTGGTGATCGCGGACTGTATGATGACGACTAGCACAGATGTTATGGAGAGGACGATCGCAGCCTGCATAAGGTAATCCGCACCAGTAGAGAGGTATTCGGGTAGTGGCAGACGCATCTTATCAGAAAAATAGTTAAGAAGCGTAGAAACACTCAGCAAAAAGATCGTAATAAAGAGGGGCCACTTTGAGACCACAACCAAATAATCATCGAGCTTAGATTTAGTTCGCGCAGCTAGATTGGCAATATGTTTGTAAACGTAGTATACGATGGCAAGTGGGATTGCTGAGACGATTACCGCCGCTACAACCTCAGCTACGAACAGCAGGTCATTAGGAGTTGTCATAACCTTCTACCATCCCTCCCTCTAGACCTCAGCTGTGTAATATTTAATCTATCTCTGCAATATGGTCTGCTTAATCTAGTGTTGGGGTATTACGTAGCTTTTCGCAGTACTCTTTTGATAGAAGGTCGCATCCTTTTAAGAGGTGGTTAAGGTATCCTCTGCTCGGCTTTAACCCTTCGGCAGTCATCTTTCGATTAGCGATATACGCAACTGCATCTACCACCTCGCCGCTCTGTAACCTTACCTCCACTTTCCGTCTATCGTAGTGGTGTGGGTAGCCTTCAAACCTATCTAACCTCTCTATATCTTTGTCTGCGATCTCGTAGAGGATGCCCTCGACCACACCGCCTTCGTCTTTTACGATGTTCGCATAACCTTCTCCAGGGTTTCTTGTGGAGCGTTTGTTGAACACCAGCCTATACCCTTCCAGCACAGCCTTCTCCCTTCTAGAGAACCTAACCCCTCTCTCCCTTAGCCTATCACAATCCATGTTTGAGCCGTATGCGAAGTATTTCATCGCCTTAAAACACGTCTTCTGAACAGCTGTCAGCTCTTCTTGCTGAGCTTGATTTCGATTGCTGAAACGTATCTGGTCTGCTCACCTGAGCCAACCTGCTCCGTATCCGTCTTGATGCTCTTGACCTCGTAGTTGTTGAAGCCGAACCTTTTCGTCACAAAAACCGCCACATCAACCGCCTTCGACACATACTTTCCACGCGCCTTCACCACTACCTCACCTCGACGCAGTAGGCTGCTGAAGGCTGAGGCGACATAGATCATGAGCGGCTTCTGGCCTATGAATATGATGTTGTTTGATGCGGGCTTCTCTCCACTCATCTATCCATCACCTCCTGAACCCTCTAGAGTTCAAACCATCCAGAGTAGTTAGAACCTTTGATTTTATTCTCCGCTCATCTTAATATCCTTATCGTTCGATTAAACTCCTTATTCGCATTGCGTCCAAAGTTGTTTTGTTTGAAAGCGATATATCGACATATTTAAATATGAATTAAGGAGAATAACAACATGGAGTATGAGTAAGCACTTTCCGACGGAGCACGGAGTCAAGATATTTCTGCGAGCTAACCCTAACTACGAAGAAAGCTCAAGCAGCTGCTCCAAAAACTTTGGGACACTGAATAGGAGAGTTGAGGGGGCTAGGATTGGATTATGACGTGATAGTAAATGCGATATTAGGAGGGTTATACGCACTCGAAGACTACGTAGCCTATCACGTCTTAACCTGCCTCATCCCAGCCTTCTTGTTAGCTGGGGCTATAACAGTCTTCCTATCCCGTGAAGCCATACTCAAGTATCTAGGCTCGGCGGGCAAGAAGTCGATATCGTTTCCCTTGGCGGCTGTGAGCAGCATGGGGCTGGCGGTCTGCTCCTGCACAGTAATACCGATCGCGGCTGGGCTCTATCGCAGGGGCAGTAGTATAGGCCCGGCGTTCATAATCTTGTGGACAGCTCCTGCATCAAGCCTGCTAGCCCTGGTTTACACCGGAGCCATACTTGGCTTGGATATGGCACTGGCGAGAATAGTCACCGCCTTATCCACTACCGAATTATGTAGGTGTTGGTAGGCCTTATTTTCCCGATAAGGTAGTGTTGTTTCTAATACCTATGGCAGTAACTTCTCTATATGCTTGGCGAGCCTTCGACAGCGTATCGATTAAGGAGTGGTTAAGCGAGACCCTCTGGTTCGTCAGACTGATATTTCCGCTGATGCTGATCGGCGTCTTCGTAGTCGGCATAATCACAGCCTACATAGTCGGGAACATCGTTTGGAGGTAACGAGCTTCTTTGCTGGATGCGAGGCTGCTCGCATCTTAAGAACGGTTCGCTAAGGGAAGTGGTTGGAAAAAGGAACTATTCGTAGATTCAAGAGCTTGTCAAACCCAACCCCTTTTGGAAAAACATCGTTTCAATAACGCGAAGCCACACACCCTCTATTATCCCCTGCGCATCAATAAAAACCAAAGAATAAGGAGAAAAAAGCAGAGGTAAATTCCCATTTGGTCGGTTAGGAAACAGTTCATTACCAATATTCTGTTTGGAGAATTGTTGTTATTTTGCCCCAGTCTGGGACCAGCCCGAATCCTTTGAAGTAGTAGCTGTGTTTTCTGGTCTTTAAGATTTTGAAACCTCCTCCCCATAGGGATATCATCGCTTGAAGGTTTCTTCTTACGCCTCTGTGGGCTCTGCCGAATCCTCTTTTCATAAGCTCATCTGCCACTTTGCTCAAATATTCGTTCTGCGTTTGGTGTTTTTTATCGCTATTTAACATGTTTATCTGAATATCCCAAATATATTTTAGTAAAAGCAAGTGTCTTCCGTTAATCAAATATGCTTTCGCCAGAGCGTTTCTAAATTCCTCTGAGTCCCAGCCGTAGGTATCACCTATAGATAAGATTCTTGTGCCTATAATAGTTGGTTTCCCATCTAAGCTCCATAGCCCACAGTGAAGAAAAGGTAGTCGATAGTTTAAGAACCATGAAGAAAATTTCAAACGTCTGCCTAGCCGTCTAGGCGTGCCATCGTTCGCGTATGTTTTTCCTTGCTGCATCAGCGTAAAGAAATCTTTGAACACCTTTTCCTTGATGTCATCTGGTTGGTTTCTCAATTCATAGGATCGTTTCAACATAAGATAAAATTCGTGTATTGACTCATCCATCCAGAATGCCCAGAAAACCTTCCCCACAGCTGCCTTCTTCTCTAACGGTCCTGCGGGTTGTGATGGGTATGGAACCAAGACCTTTAGCTGCCTTACATCAGTAGGTTCATATGCTATAACAGCTATCTTTAGTGGTAAACTGCGAACAATGCTGCTAATGTATTCGGCTATGTTGAAGTTTTCAGCGGTTTGTGGCAGAATCAGCGTTGAGTGGGAAAAGTGTGTTAGGTAGGCTACGGCTTGACCCAAACCTAGTAAATATTCTCGCCTAACTTGCTCTGGAGGTTTAAACTCAAAGCTGTAGGTCATTCCTCTTCTATCATCAAAAACGAAGTCTGGTTCTGGCCACTCCGATGAGGATGTGATGACTACTGTTGGCCTATATAATGTTCTCCACGGGTCCACACCCTTAAGGACCAGGTCTCTGATTGTACGAGCGATTTCAAATGCCATCTCATCATGCGAAAGGATGCTTGCAACTTCTCTGCTCGGAGCTGACTGTGTGCCCAATCTTTAGACCACTTCTTTCCTGAAGATTAGGCAATATTGATGGGCTCTGTTTCCTATCCAAACGTTATAGATGCCTAGTGGAAGAAGTGGTTTATCATCCTGTAACCAAATCTTCTCATCTTTAGGAACCCAAGCGTAGGGTTCTTCGCTTAAAATTTTAAGCGTATCAAAGGCAAGCGGATATAATCTCTCATTATAAAAGACGTTATTTGTTATAACCGTCAAATAACCACCGTTCTTCGTTACTTTGTAAACTTCGTTAAATATTTGCTTCAAGGCTTTTAAGAATTCGTTATAGTCATCGATATTGCCTATATCATTTGAGTCCTCGCTGTATTTAGTTTCAAAACCACGCTCCTTCCTTCCCTTTTGCCTAAGGTAATCTCTTTTTAGTTGATTCCAGTAAGGAGGGCTTGTAATACAATAATCTACAGGGGGGAAATTATTTTCCTTCCATATTTCGCTTAACCTTCTGGAATCACCGTGAATCACTTTTATGAGCAGTTTCTCTGGGGTCAACCCCATAGAACTTAGGAGAAACTCTGAGCCTTTTCTCTGGCTTAATAGGTTCTTAACTCTCATTTCCGCAATTTCAGCCCATTTTTTCACAACCTCAATACCTATACCAGATCTTTCACTTTCAATGCAAGCGATAAGCGTGCTACCCGTCCCCAAAAAAGGATCTAGAACCAGCTGGCCTCTTTTCGTGAAGAACTCAATGAACTCTTTCACAAGAGATTCAGGAAAAGCTGCTGGATGTAAGAGTTTGGCGTTTTCTCTTGGAGTATTCAGGAATAAACCACGTTTTGGTAAACTTGATCCACTCTTTACCACTTAATTCATTAAGTCTATTGACAATCTTCTTGTTCTGAACCGCTCTCATCACTTCTCTAACTTATTACCAGCAAGTTAGTAATTAAGTATTACTGCAGATAGAGGGCAAACAACGAGTAAGATAGTTTATGCCTACCATCATTTTTATATACCTCTTTGCTTCTGTGCTGAATTTGCAAGGTAAACAAGGCGGGACCGAGGGGACTTGAACCCCTGACCCCCAGCTCCGCAGGCTGGTGTCCTATCCAAGCTAGACGACGGCCCCGCACTTGTACAGATAGTAGATTCTGCTTTATAATTTGCTACCTCCCCCAGCTTCAACTAAGGCTTCTTCGATAAGTTGGGCTGCCTTCTCCCTACCTATATCAACTACGTATGGCCCTAGCCTAGGTCCGTGGTCTGATAAGATGAGTATCTGGTAGAGTCTCTTAAAGAGGGCTGGTGCTCTGAGATTGTTTCGCTTAGCCGCCTCAAAGACGCTGTTCTGTATCTGCTGGGCATCCTCTAACCTTCTTATGGCTTCCGCGACTTCAGCCAACGCCTTTCTCTCCTCTAAGCTCAGCTCGAGTTTAACTGGCTCGAACTTTACAAAGTCATCAGCCCAGTTGGATGCGAGAGCTATCTTCACTTTTAAGAGTTCATCAGCCTCCTTCACGAAGCCGTATGCTGCGAGCTTCTTCAGCACAAATTCAACTCTAGCCTCCCTAGGTGCTACAGCAGCGAGCTGAGTTAGAAGCCTGTATGGTACGTGTGTTGATGGTTTAGGAGGTGGTTTAAGGTGGTTCACATATTCGTAGAGCCCCCGCATCTTCCTCAACTCAGCTGGGTTATCGAGCTTCTTGACACCAAAGTATACATCTTCCAGCTGGTCGTATTCATCCATATAGTTTGGCACATCCTCTACAGATAGCGTCCTCGTCCCCACTATCCTCTTGTACATTAAGAGGAGGAGTGATTGAGGTGTACCGTATCTGAGCCACATCTGAGGTGTGAAAACATTCCCAACTGACTTGGAAATCTTCCTACCAGACTTATCTAAGAAGAGCTCGTATCTGATGTGATACGGGTGAGGATAGTTCAGAACAGTCTCTGAAACCCAGTCATTAACCTTAACCGAGTCAGCAATATCCTTACCGTACGCCTCAAACCTTATGTCTAATGCAGCCCATCTAGCAGCCATCTCACCCTTCCAACTTAACTTACCTCTACCCGCTAGAACATCCACCTCTCCCTCGTAGCCACAACCCTCGACCCACCGTCCAGCTATCTCAGCACCCCTACATCTATACGCAACCGCATGCCTCTCCTTATCATACGCATAGGCCTCAGCCACATAAAGCCTACCACACTTCGCGCAGAGAGGGTAGTAGGGCAGCACTTCCTCAAACTTCCTCTGCCCTATAGTCTCAGCAATATACTGCCCTATCATCTGAGCATTATTCAATATTTGTTGGATCTGGGCGTTCAAGAGACCCTTTCGATAAGCCTCAGCTCCGCTCTGAAACCTATATTCGATGCTCAACCTATCTAAGGCATCCAGCAGCATGCCACTCATATGCGCGCCATAAGAGTCGTGGCAGCCGAATGGATCTTGAATCAAGGCTACTGGTTTGCCTATCTCACTCTCAAGCCACTTGGGCAGCCCAGCAGGCACCTTGCGCAACCCGTCGAAGTCGTCTGAATAGGCTATTAACTCAGATCTGAAGCCTTGGTCCTCTAGAGCAAGCTTAACACCATACGCCCTAACAGCATCCCCAAGACTCCCTACGTGAGGTATGCCAGAGGCACCTAAACCACTCTCCACTCTAAGAAGCGTTAGAGGTCTCCCCAGCTGCTTCTCTCTCTCAATGATCTTATAGGCTACCTTATCGAGCCAGGTTCCGCGCCCTATTACGTCTCTCTTCATGTCGCTATCTTCTTACCACTTGCAACCTTAAAAAATATTTTCTATATACTACTCATTTTTTTACCGCTAACCATACAGTATTTAATAGGAATTGCACAGCGGTAAAGTAACCAATGAGATCGTAGTAAAGAAGGAGTTGGCCCCATCCATCAAGCTTATGGTAGTCTATAATCCACTGGTAGCGAGGAAGTTTAAGCCAGGGCAGTTTGTAATAGTGAGGGTGTGTGAGGAAGGAGAAAGAATACCCTTAACAATAGCGGATGCCGATGACGAAAGTATAACAATTGTGTTTCAAGAGGTGGGGAAGACCACTAAGATGCTCGGTCAACTGAATGTGGGAGATAGAATCCTAAATCTGCTGGGTCCGCTCGGGAGACCGACTCACATCGAGAACTATGGGCATGTTTGCTGCATAGGAGGGGGCGTAGGTGTAGCAGCACTATACCCAGTAGCAAAAGCTCTAAAGGAAGCGGGAAACAGAGTTACATCGATAATCGGCGCTAAAACGAAAGATCTTATAATATTTGAGGATGAGATGAGAAGGGTATCAGACGAACTATACATAACTACTGATGATGGATCAAAGGGTGAGAAAGGATTTGTGACCGATGTGTTAAAGAGGCTTCTAGAAAAGAACATCTTTGATAGGGTCTTTGCCGTAGGACCTGCTATAATGATGAAAGTAGTCAGCGATGTAACCAAAACAAAAAATGTTAAGACGATAGTAAGCCTTAACCCAATAATGATCGATGGAACCGGAATGTGTGGCGGCTGTAGGGTTATAGTAGGCGGTGAACCGAAATTTGCCTGTGTTGACGGACCAGACTTTGAGGGACATCTTGTTGATTTCAACCACCTTCTCTCACGCTTAAAGATGTATGAAAAGCAGGAAAAGGAGGTTATGCAGGCAGCTTGAGCACCAGAGTAATCAAAAAGAATAGGGTACCAATGCCTAAGCAAGAGCCATCTGTGAGGATTAGAAACTTTGATGAAGTCGCACTCGGGTACACACCTGAGCAAGCGATGGAAGAGGCAAGTAGATGTTTGCAGTGTAAAGATGCAAAGTGTATTGAAGGATGTCCAGTTGGGGTCGACATTCCCACATTCATCAAATACATCAAGGAAGGAAACTTCCTCGACGCGGTTAAAAAGATTAAGGAGAGGAATAGCCTACCAGCTATATGCGGAAGGGTCTGCCCACAAGAAAATCAGTGTGAAAAACTTTGTGTAATGGGGAGAAGATGGGAGCCTATAGCTATCGGGCGGTTAGAAAGGTTTGCAGCAGATTATGAGCGGCAGAGCGGCTCAAGGTTTGTTGTAGCATCATCCGGAGAAAAGGGCAGAGTTGCCTGTGTCGGTTCTGGTCCTGCAAGTCTCACCTGCGCAGCCGATCTCGCGCTTATGGGTTACGATGTCACTATATTCGAATCTTTACACGTGCCTGGGGGGGTGCTTATGTACGGTATACCCGAATTTAGGCTGCCTAAAAAGGTTGTGCAAGATGAGGTGGAATACGTCAAGTCTCTAGGTGTCAAGATAGTTACTGATGTAATCGTAGGTAAAACAGTGACCATTGACGAGCTCTTCAAAGAAGGGTATCAAGCTGTCTTTATTGGAAGCGGCGCTGGTTTACCAAAGTTCCTTGGCATCCCAGGTGAAAGCTTAAATGGTGTGTATTCTGCTAACGAGTTTCTTATAAGAGTGAATCTGATGAAGGCGTACCTCTTTCCCAAATATCATACCCCTATTTATGTCGGGAAGAGGGTTGCTGTGATCGGTGGGGGGAATGTTGCGATGGATGCTGCGAGGGTTGCTTTAAGGCTGGGTGCAGAGGAAGTCTACGTAGTTTATAGAAGAGTGGAAGCTGAGATGCCCGCAAGAAGAGAAGAAGTTGAAAACGCAAAGGAGGAGGGGGTCAAATTTGTGTTTTACTCAAATCCGATTAGAGTTCTTGGTGAAGGGTGGGTTAAAGGTTTGGAGTGCTTAAGGATGGAACTAGGAGAACCAGATGAGACCGGGAGGAGGAGACCTATCCCGATACCTAACTCAAACTTCATACTTGAATGTGATAGTGTTGTTGTAGCGATAGGTCAAAGCCCCAACCCGCTTATTCCAATGACCACAGAAGGGCTAAAGATCGGTGAACACGGAAATATCATAGTTGACTCCGAAGGTAGAACCTCAAGAAAAGGTGTATTTGCTGGAGGCGATATTACTAGCGGCGAAGCAACTGTTATAGCTGCTATGGGTGCGGGCAAGAGGGCTGCGAAAGCCATAGACCAGTATATTCAGCTAGGCGTCGGATGGTGATGCATCGAGATGTGTTTAGCCATATATGGTCCCTCTAGCTTATACCCAAGTTTCGCGTAGTATTGGCGAACACCTACCGCGCTTGTTATAAGAATCTTATCGCGGTCGAAATCCTCTATAGCAATCTTCTCCGCTTCGTATAAAAGATTCTTGCCGAACCCTTTATGCTGCCAAGCTTCGTCTTTCCTCGTACCTAAAGGTAGCGCCTCCCCATAAACGTGGAGCTCTCTGATCAATGCTGTCCTATGCCCCTTTACTTCAGGTCTATGAGCTTTTTCAGACGGTATGCGTAGCCTCAGGAAGCCGATGAGGGTTTCTGATCTTGGGTGCTCGTAGGAGAGAAAGATCTCCGTGCCTTGAGCTGCTTCATAAACCTCCTTCATCAACCTAACCTCTTCCTCATCTATCTTGAGGTTTTTGAGCCCTACTTCTCTACATCTGATGCATCTGCACCTTGAGCCCCTCCTCGTTAACTCCTGATGCACCAGCTCCCTTAGATTGCCGTGCTTGACCCCTGCGACGATGTGTTCAGCAGGGATCTCTCTCTGGATGCGCATAATCCTAACCCACCTTGGTACGATTTCTTTAACATCTGCGAGCAACTTTACAGCTGTTTCGAGTGGGTAAGGCTCGTATCTGCCAGCAAGATAGAGTTTATGAAGCGCTGTGCCCTCTGTGACTAGAGTAGGGTAGACCTTTACCATGTCGGGCTTAAAACAGGGGTCTTCAAACAGCCTTCTGAATGATTCAAAATCAGCATCAACGCTGGAACCTGGTAGCCCGGGCATCATATGCGCAACTATCTTAAGCCCAGCGTCTCTCGCAAGTTGGAAGGCTTCGATAACGTCTTTGACCGTGTGACCCCGATTCACAAGCTTGTAGATTTCGTCAGATAATGTTTGAACACCTAACTCAACTCTTGTAACACCGTAGCTGAGCATAAGGTCGATCTGCTTCTCTTTACAGTAATCTGGTCTTGTTTCGACCGTGAAGCCGACGTTTCTGATCTTAGCGTGCTCAGCCTCCTTTAGCGCCTCCTCAAGCGTTTCAGAAACTTTGCCGTTTAACGCATCGAAGCAACCCTTAACAAATTTGGTCTGCTCATCTTCTGGTAGAGACGTAAATGTGCCGCCTATGATGATGAGCTCAACCTTCTCCACGCTATGCCCGATCTGCTCAAGCTGCCTCAGCCTAGCCTTAACCTGAAGATAGGGGTCGTAAAGGTTCTCTTTAGCTCTCTTGGATGACGGTTCAAATCCTGTGTAGCTTTGAGGGGTACCCATAGCCACGCCACCAGGGCAGTAGAGGCAGGTGCCGTGTGGGCAGGGGTGGGGTGCGTGCATCACCGCGACAACAGCTATTCCACTAGCTGTCCTTACTGGTTTGATCTTTAGCCCAAGGGTCTTTTTCAGATCATCGGGTAGGGTGTTCAGTAGCTGTTTCAGCCCAATCAGCTTGTTTAACCCGTATCTTTTTGAGATCACCCTTTGGTAGTAGATGAGCCCCTTTTTTGTTAGATTTGGTTCTGAAGATATTATCTGGGCTAGCTCTTTGAGCGCTTTCTCTTGCGCATTCTCCTCATGGGTGGTAGAGTTTTGCTGCAAGATGATCTATTCAGCTCTTCGCTTTATCTGAGCTTCTTGAGCTGCTTAAGTTAAGTTTATCGGTATGCGTAGGAGAAGGATTAGTGTTGAGGAGAGTTGAGCGAGGATATAGAATTTGAGCTGCTTGAGAGCAAGCCTGTGGGAAGCGACACTGTGGTCTTTAGGCTGGAGGATGGTGCCATAGTGAAGATTCGGGTTGATATAGATAGGGCTGGTGTTGCGATCAACTACAAGAACCCAGATGGCTCGCCGCACTATAATATAGCTGTCTCAAATAAGATCATAATAATCCCGCCTAACAAAAGATACCGCCTACCAAAGGAGCACATCCATCCAACGACACAACAAAAAGAAGGGAAGAGTGAACCCTACGGCTAGAAGGCGGCTACAGATGAGCGATACATTAGAAGAGATCTTTAGGCTACAGAAAGAATATGTTTCAACTTGCACATTTGAACGCTATCCTAAGAGCCTGGAGGAGCGTATCTCAGCCCTCTGCACCGCTATAATTCATGAGGCTGTTGAGCTGCAAGATCTGGGAAGGTTACTAGAGTGTCACCCGCCATCATTTAACCGAGGTAACATAACTTTAAGTGACACGTAAACACATATGCTGGGGTGAGCATATATCATATGATGCCTTTCGAAATAGTTTGCGGTAGTTGCGGTGAAACATTATACTGGGGAATGGATCTTATCCCACCTAGGGAAGTTTTAAGGGCAAAGCGGGGTATCTGCTACAACTGTGGCGCTAAACTTTCACTCGACTTCGTACTCGAAGTTATAAAATGTGAGGCATATAAACCACCTATAAAGAGTGTGCTACTTAAGAATAAGGCGCGTGAAGTTGAATAGATAGCCTTAAGAAAGCTTCCTTCAGCACCTCTGCTGATGAACTACGAGCAGACCCTTAGGCTGATGCTTGAGCGGGGCTTCCTTCTGCCTAGCTCAGAGATATATCCAGATGCGTTGGCTGGTTTCTGGGATTACGGGCCGTTGGGTGTCGCGCTGAAGAATAGGTATATCGATGTTTGGCGAAGATACCTTGTAAGACGGGACGGTATGATTGAAATAGATGGCTGCCAAATAATGCCTAAAAGCGTCTTCGTAGCGTCGGGGCACCTAGAAGGGTTTGAGGACCCCATTGTAAGCTGCACAAAATGTAATCTCACGCTTAGAGCTGATAGGCTTATTCAAGAGAAGACAGGCAAGATCGTACCAGAGCGGTTGCCCAACGAGGAACTGGAAGCGTTAATCGCCTCAAATAACATCGTCTGCCCCAGCTGTGGTGCAAGATTGGGGAGCGTACGCAGATTTAACATGATGTTCAGAGTGAATGTAGGCCCCTCAGGCGATGAGGCTTATCTTAGACCAGAAACCTGCCAGAGCATTTTCGTAGACTTCCCAAGGCTCTTTAAGGTTATGCGTTGCAAACTACCCGTGGCCTTTGCGCAATATGGTAAAAGTTTCCGTAACGAGATCTCTCCTAGGCAGAGTCTTATGAGGCTTAGGGAGTTTTATCAGGCTGAGATAGAGGTCTTCTTTAACCCGGCTAAAGCTAATGAATTTGAAAAGTTCGATGAGGTTAAACGTGAGGTTTTGAGGCTGGCGATGAAAGGTGAGGAGGTGGAGGAGCTTACAGTAGTAGAAGCGTTTGAGAAGGGGTACTTACCGAACAAGCTCATCGCCTACTATTTAGCCATCCTCCAACAATTCTATAGATATGTTGGGTTGGATATTAAGAGAACCCGCTTTAGGAGGCTCGGTGACGATGAGAAGGCCTTCTACGCAACCTCAGCCTTTGATTTTGAGGTGGAAACCAGTCTAGGTTGGGTTGAGCTGGTAGCTTGTAATCACAGAGGTGACTATGATCTATCGGGGCACGCTAAAGTTAGCAAGAAGGATATGATGGTATTGGATGGTGATAAAGATGTTCTGCCGAATGTCTTTGAGCTTTCGATGGGTGTTGATAGAAGCGTCTACGCCGTAGTAGAACATTCGCTTACGGTTGAAGGGGAGCGTACAGTCATGCGCCTTAAACCATACCTCGCGCCTGTTCAAGTTGGGGTCTTCCCGCTTGTAACTAGAGATGGGCTACCAGAAGTCGCTAAGCAGATCCACTCTAAACTAAAGCTGGGTTTCGACGCCTTCTATGACGAATCGGGCAGCATAGGAAGGAGGTATAGGAGAATGGATGAAATCGGCACACCTATTTGTGTCACAGTCGACTACCAGACCCTTCAAGATAACACCGTCACAATAAGAGACAGAGACACGATGGCTCAGGAGAGGGTAAAGGTAAGTGAGTTAGAACAGATTCTCTACCAAAAGATCTACAGCTATCCCGCCTAACTCATAAGCAGAAAGACAGCCATAGCGGCAAACGCGCCTATGAATGTAGAGGTTAGATTAACGAGGTTATTATCAAACCTAGGTATGCCTGATACGAAGGAGCCTTTAACACCGTGGTGCGTAGGCTGTTCAACAACTCTACCGCAGACTGCGCATTTGTACTTTTCTTGCAGAAGAGCGCCCAGTAAACTATCGCCTATCGAGCCTAGTGTACCGCCCGCGGCGGCGACAGCAACCACCTTAAACAGAGAGCCGCTAAAGAAACCAAGCATATATGCAGAGAAGCCGATGATCAAAGCGCCCACAACAGCCATGCTGGTGCCTAGAGGCGTTACACCACCGGAGGTGCCTGGTTCGACTTGGCGGCGAAGATCCACTATAAGTCGAGGCTTCGTCTTACTCAGTAACCCTACTTCGGTTGCAAGCGTATCCGATGCTGCTGTAGCCACAACACCGAGAAACGCTGCTGCAAAGATGTCCCCACCAAAGAGATATTCGGCTGCGGCGAACAAAGCTGCTGCCCCGCCGTTTGATACTGCATTGACCCAGCTTCTGGCGCCTCCTTTGGCTTCTGCTGCGCCAAGGCAGCGTTTGTATGCATATTTGTAGCGTGTGAAGAATGAGGCTGTTACGAAGAAGATTATCATTACGAGCAGCCAACCCCAACAACCGGAGCCAACAAAAATTATCATACCTATCGCTGTGGAGGCTATTGCGCCGCTTAGACTAAGGGCTCGTAGTCTGAATGCTAGGTAAGAGAGGAGCGTTATAAACACGAACCCTACTACTATATCGGATAGCGGCAGTGGCATAAACCCCGGATATGGCGTGATAGAGATTTTTAAAAACATTTCCCTCTCTGCTACCACGTACTGCTATGGTTTTGCGAGGAAACCATCCAGTATTTGCTGTACCTTGTGGAGTACGTGGTTTCAGGCACTCTTGGGTAGATGAAAGGTGTGGTCTAGTATGGGACGAATGTTAAGGGTATGTATTTTCTAGGCAACACTTCCGAGGGTTTGGGCAGCTGATTCTCAACATCCGATGGAATTTTCCCGAGGAAGTAGGCTCTTGGCTTATCTGTTTCGTAGGGAAGGGGTTTAACCCTCCCTTCCGCTACCAGTTTTCCAGCTGGATCGGTAGAGCTGTCTAAATCTCCATAAATTCTGCCGCCGCCTGGGCAGTTTCTTACGCAAGGTGGCGATTTAGATGCTTCGCCGCAAGCAGGATCCCTCATTTGCGTGCAGACATAAGGTATCCATATAACCCTCTTTTCACTGCGTGAGTTAAGTTCAAGCACGGTATTCCAGCAGTCCTCGTTTTTATCATAGGTCCACACTCTACACGCTAGTGTACACGTGTGACATCCGATGCATCTATCCAGGTTTAGAACAAAGCCGAACCTAGCCATAACAGTTTACACCTCCTTGTAGACTTGGCAAAGCGCCGCCTTATATGTGGGGAAACCCGAGATAGGATCGAAAAGCCTTGGTATAAGCACATTAGCGTGTGCTTCGGGAACCATCGCCCAGCCGTGGAAGACGTCAACAACACCTGGGGGTACGATGTAGGTTAAATGGGCTTTCACCTTAATCTTTCCGTGGCTATTCTCGACTACGACAAGATCACCCTCTTCGATATTCCTTTTCTCCGCATCCTCAGGGTTTATATTGAGTATTGGGTAAGGCATAAGGTCTCTAAGCCACGAAAGCTCCCTCCACTTACTATGCGTATACATAGGAACCCTAGAGCCCGTGATTAAGATAAGCGGATACTTCTGAGCTAAATCCGGCCTGCTTATGGGCGATTCTTCTGGCTCTTTGAAGACTGGGAGCGGGTCATAACCATGCTTCTCCAAGATTGTGGACCATATTTCAACCTTGCCAGTTGGTGTCGGGAAACCAGGCTTCTTATCCCTTCGCAGCAACCCCTTCTCGTATTTCTTATATTCCTCTGAGCCAGGTGGAGGTATCTCCTTGCCTTCTGGGATGGGTATTTCGTCTGTGGTTACACCAGCCTTCTGCAGAATATAGTCAAGCCCTTTCTTGGTATCGCCATCCCAAAACTCCTTTGCATAGCCCAGTCGGACAGCTAAATCAAATACTATTTGCCAATCGGTTTTTGCCTCCAAGTAAGGCTTTACAACAGGCTTCCTAACGTAAATCTTCCTCCCAAACCAGATGAAGGGTTCAAACCTCTCATAGTTGGTTGCCGCTGGCAAAACTACGTCGACATAATTATGCGTCCAAGGCCTAAGGAAGTAGTCAACCGCCACAACAAACTCCATCTTTTTCAAGGCTTCTTGGTACTCTTGAAACTGTGGCCACATTGTAGCATTTCATGGGGATACATAAACTACCGGCACTAACCGCACCCTTCGTCCTAACAGCGTGGGTCTTCTTGTTTGCGGCAAGAACACTTTTCAAAGGAATAAGCCCAAGCGTGGGATGGTGGGAACGTTGGCCAACTTATGGTGCTGAGGATAAGATGGAAGTTGGAGAATTTATAAAAGCTGTATTCAGAGGTAACGCCCAAGTAATGTTCAGCGATAGCTGGATTACAGGCGTAATCTTCTTTGTAGGCTACACACTAGGAGGAATAAGATACTATTGGGCATATGGTCCTGAATTTGGCTTAGAACCATTAACAACTGGAACCGGTGGACCGTTCCTCCTAGGTGGTGTAATAGGATTTGTAGGCTCACTTTGCGGGACTTTGATGGCATTAGCATGTGGGGCTGATAAACAAAGCATTAAACATGGACTTTATGGATTTAATGGGTCGTTATGTGCGCATGCTCTAGCAGCTGGTGCTTTGCCTGGCTTTGGATTATTCCCAATGATGACTCCAGCCTCTATCTTGTTCGGCGCGATAGTAGCGGCAGCTATATCATCAATAGTCATGGCATTTGTGACAGAGATGTGGAAGCCTTACAGCTGTCTCTTATACACATCTGACGCTGACGA